>DAOVAM010000190.1 GCA_030671065.1 Candidatus Aminicenantota bacterium | reverse complement strand
TATCCCACCTTCACACCAGCCATCCTCACTACAGCTCTTTTCTCAAGCCCAGTCGCGGAATCATAGGAGACTAAAATCGAATAACCCGGCTTCCTAAACAGAACACTCAAATCTCCCAAAATAAATATAAAAGTAGAGATTATGAGCATTGCTATCGTTAAGAATATTCCGATCTTTATTTCTCGTTTCATTATTCTCGCCGTTTTAGAAGAGATGCCGGCATGCCTTCATCCTTTTTACATCTTTCTTTACCAATTTTCAATAGGTCCTTCGGCTTTTCCGTGAATGAACTGCTGAACGATGGGATTTTTTGAATTTTTAATTTCCTCAGGAGTCCCGATCTCAATAATCTTTCCCTCATACAGCATGGCAATCTTGTCGGCAACCTTGTATGCGCTGACCATGTCGTGAGTGATGATGAGCTCGCTCACTTTCATTTCTTTTCCCATCCTTATGATCAAGTCATTTATGGCATCGGCTCGTATCGGATCAATCCCAGTGGAAGGCTCATCATACAGTATGATATCCGGACTGTAAGCAATGGCCCGGGCCAGGCCGACTCTCTTTCTCATCCCGCCACTGAGCTCGAATGGCATGAGGTGTTCGACTCCCCTTAATCCGACTTTAGCCAGATTTTCTCTCACAAGCTCATGAATTTTTTCTTTCGAGTGATCCGTGTATCTTTCGAGACCGAAGCTGACATTCTGGCCGACGGTCATGGAGTCAAAAAGAGCGGTTCCTTGAAAAAGCATGCCAAATCTTCTGGTGATCTTGTGAAGCTCTTCATCATTGAGAAGGGTGATGTCTTCTCCATCCACATAAACTTTTCCCTTGTCGGGCTTGAGGAGACCGATGATGTGCTTGAGAAGAACGCTCTTTCCGCACCCGCTCTGCCCAATGACAGCGAGAGTCTCTCCGCGTCTAAGCTGGAGATTTACCCCTCGCAAGACTTTATTTCCACCAAAAGATTTATGAAGATCGACGATTCGAATCATGTTCAAAGATTTGCAGGGAGCGCTTTGCTGAGAAGAAAGTTAACGATCAAAATAAGAACACTGGCAATCACTACGGTCCGGGTCGTGGCTCTACCTACACCCTCTGCTCCCCCTTCTGTTTTTAATCCTTGCCAGCAGCCTATTAAAGCAATGATAATCCCAAAAACCGCTGCTTTAATCAGCCCGCTGAATACATCCCATAATTCCATATACAACAAAATGTTCCTCACGTAAAGGACTCTGTTCACTCCCATCAAGACAACATTATAGAAAAAACCAGCTGCTATGCCGACGATGTCTCCAAAGACCGTCAGGCAAGGAAGCATGATGAAGCAGGCCAGGGTTCGCGGCACAACAAGATAGCGAATGGGATCAGCCCCCAAACTGAAAAGAGCATCGATCTGCTCTGTGATCTTCATCGTTCCGATCTCCGCAGCCATAGCCGAGCCCACCCGGCCCGCGACCATCAATCCCACAAGGATTGGAATCAGTTCTTTGGAAAGCCCGAGCGAGATGATCGGACCCCCATAGGTTTCCGATCCGGGGCCGATGTAACGGTGAAATCCCACGTAGGTCTGGAGTGCAAAGACAAGCCCACCGAATGCCGCAGTCAGCAAGACCACAGGAAGGGACCGGACACCCACTTCTTCAAGCTGCTGAATGAATATGCCCTTTTCCCACGGCTTTTTGAACAGATTTTTAAATGTTCTGAATATGAGTAATCCCACTTCTCCCATTTCTTCAAAGAAGATATTAATGTAAAAAAGCGGAGATTTGACTTTTCGAAACATTTTAGGTCTGAAAAGACTGAAATTCCATATCCGCAAAACGCGCATACTCTCGTATGAAAGCAAGGTTGACCCGACCTGTTGGGCCATTCCTCTGTTTCGCAACATTGATATCAGCAATCCCACGGATGCTCTCATCATCCGGACGGTAAATTTCTGGGCGGTAGATGAAAATCACAACATCGGCATCCTGCTCAATGGCTCCCGATTCCCTGAGGTCAGAAAGCTGGGGGATTGGCTCACGCCGTCCCTTTTCAGGCGCACGGCTGAGCTGAGAAATCCCAACAACAGGAATCTTCAGTTCCTTGGCCAGCTCTTTTAAAGACCGTGAGATGTAAGACATCTCCTGGGTTCTATTCTCAAACCTTCCTCCGGGCCGCATGAGCTGGATATAATCGATGAACACCAGATCAAGACTCTGCTCCATTTTTAACCTTCTGGCCTTGGCCTTCATTTCCATGACTGTTAAAGCCGGTGACTCGTCCACAAATATTTTGGCCCTCGCTAAGACTTCAGCGCTCAATTTCAATTTTTCGAAATCTCTTTCCCCTATAAAACCAGTCCTGACTTTCTTGATGTCAAGCTGGGCTTCAGCACACAGAAGCCGAACAGTGAGCTGTTCCTTGGCCATCTCAAGAGAAAAGAATCCTATCGAATAATCCGTTTTGAGTCCTGCATACTGAGAAATATTCAAACATAACGCTGTTTTTCCCATCGAGGGGCGTGCGGCAATAACAATAAATTCAGAGCCATGAAATCCGGCTGTTAAACTATCCAGATCCCGGAACCCGCTGGGAATTCCAGTCACTGTTTCCTTCCGGTCATGGAGAACTTTTATCATATCCAGCGTGGGGGAAGTCAATGATCCCACCGAGACAAAACCTGGCTTGACACGCTGTTCAGCGACTTCAATGACCGCTGCCTGCGCCTCATCAAGAAGCTGGTCTGCATCCTCTCTTTGCTCATAGCTCGAGGAAATAATCTTTGCCGAGGAAAGAATCAACTGCCTGAGAAGCGATTTTTCTTTGATGATTCGGGCGTAGAACTCGATGTTCAAGCTCTTGGGAACTCCATCCATCAAAGAGGAAAGATAGGAAGCGCCTCCCATTTCCTCGAGAATTCCTTCCTTTTGAAGCTCTTCACTCAAGGTGACGACGTCGACCGGTTTCCCTTTATCTATCAAGGAGACGATCTTCTCGATAATCTTCCGGTTGGCGTCTTTGTAAAAATCCTCTGGAGAAATAATGGAAAGAACCACATTCAAGTTTTTGTTGTCGAGAAGAATCCCTCCCAGTACAGTCTTTTCAGTCTCGATACTCTGAGGGGGAGTCTTTTTCAGAAACATCGAGTCGAGTTCCATTATTCTCTCCTTATTCCTTTTTCTCCTCTTTCTCCTTTTTTTTCTCTTTCTCCTTTTTTTTCTCTTCTTTTTCTGGCTCTTGGACTTCTTCCTCGACTTCTTCGGCCTTCTTTTCCGGAGCTTCTTCCTGCTCCTGTACGACGTCTTCTTGATCCTCTTCGTTCATTCCCTTCTCTACAGTCTCCTCTGTCTTCTCTCCAGGGATTTCATCCTTTTCTTCCTCCTTCTCCTGTTTGGCCTCAGCTTCATCTTTTTTTATTTCCGGCGCTGCCATTTCCTCTTCTTCTTTGTCTTCCTTTTCTTTAATTTTCTCTTTCTCCTTTTTTTTCTCCTCTTGCGTCTCGATTTCTCTCTCTTTTTCCTCTTCCTCTGGCTCCACTTTGGCTACTTCTGCCTCCTCTGGCGCCTCCTCTTTAACCTTCTTTTCTTCCGGTTTTTCTGCCGCTTCCTCTTCCTCCGTAATAACCTCCACTTTAACTTCTGCCCGGTCTTCATGGAAGATTTTTATCGGCACAGTGTAATTTCCCAGCCGCTTTATAGGCTCATCCAGCAATATCTTCTTCTTGTCGATTTCAATGTTTAACTCTTGGAGCGCATCTTTTATATCCGAAGAGCTCACCGAGCCAAAGATGACATCCTTCTCTCCAGCCTTTCTCTTGAAGGAAAGAGTTGTCTCGTTAAGCTTACCGATCACACCTTGAAAGGAGGCCCTCTCCTTCTCCACGGCTTTCTGCAATGCCTTCTGTTCGATCTCGATCATTTTCATATTCGAGGGAGTGACTTCAAGAGCGATTTTCTTGAGGATAAGATAATTTCTCCCATAGCCAGGGGCAACATTTACGATATCCCCTTTCCTTCCGAGATTTTCAACATTCTGCTTTAAAATAACTCTCATTTTACCTCCGATTCCAATGCTATCTTGAATCTTCTATAAAGGGAAGCAGCGCAAGTATGCGAGCCCTCTTTATCGCTGTCGACAGCTTCCGTTGGTGATACGCACATGTACCTGTAATTCGACGCGGAGAAATCTTCCCTCTTTCGAGAATATACTTCTTCAAAATATCCGCTTTTTTATAATCAATCTCCTTGATATTCCTCTGACAAAACCGGCAAAACTTCTTTTTGGGTGGAAAATACCTTCGGAATGAGCTCCTTTCGCCTCTCTGTTCTCTTGCCATTTTTATTCGTCCTCCTTGCCTTCTGCGGGAAGAGCAACGCCCTTCTTAACTTTTTCTTTTTTTTTCGCTTTCTTTTTCTTTGCCACAGATTTTTTCTCCTCAGCAGCTTCCATTATACCTCCCTCTTCTTTATCCTTTACCTCCTCTTCCTTCTCGACAACCTTCTCTTCCTCTACAGGCTCTTTCTCCTCGGCAACTTCCATTATCCCTGCCTCTTCCTTCCCCTCAACATCCTCTACCTTCTCAGCAACCTTCTCTTCCTCTACAGGCTCTTTCTCCTCGGCAGCTTCCATTATACCTGCCTCTTCCTTCCCCTCAACATCCTCTACCTTCTCAGCAACCTTCTCTTCCTCTACAGGCTCTTTCTCCTCAG
>DAOVAM010000267.1 GCA_030671065.1 Candidatus Aminicenantota bacterium | reverse complement strand
ACGATTATTACTTTTCTCATCTCTCTCTCTCTTTATTTCAACTTCAACTCTCAGACACCTGATCCTCAATTCGTGGAAAAAATCGGCTGGCTCGGATACGGCATCAATTACCATTTGGGAATCGATGGCATAAGCCTTTTTCTTGTTCTCTTGACAACCTTTTTGATGCCCATCGTCATTCTCTCTTCTTGGACATACATCCAAAAAAGAACCAAGGAATACTTGATCTTCATGCTCATTCTCGAAACAGGAATCATCGGCGTGTTTGTCGCGCTCAATCTTTTCCTCTTCTATGTGTTCTGGGAGGCCATGCTGATCCCCATGTACTTCCTGATCGGCGTCTGGGGTGGCCGCCGCAAGATCTATGCCACGATCAAATATGTCCTGTTTACGATGCTGGGAAGCCTTTTGATGCTGGTGGCTATTTTCTACCTCCACTCGGCTTACCAAAAGGCCACTGGTTTTTATTCTTTTAACATCTTTGATTTTTACAACCTCACCCTGAATCCCAATATTCAAATCTGGCTCTTTTTAGCCTTTGCTTTGGCATTTGCCATAAAAGTGCCGATGTTCCCCTTCCACACGTGGCTTCCTGACGCCCACGTGGAAGCTCCTACAGCTGGCTCGGTCGTCCTGGCCGCTGTACTCTTGAAGATGGGGGCATACGGTTTCCTGCGTTTTGCCCTACCTCTTTTTCCGGATGCGGTGATAAAATTTCTTCCCCTGCTCGCTGTCCTCAGCCTGATCGGAATCATCTACGGGGGATTGATGGCTCTGATTCAAAAAGATGTGAAATCCCTCGTCGCTTATTCCAGTGTCAGTCACATGGGATTGATTATGCTGGCTGTATTTGCTCTGAACATCGAAGCCATGGAAGGAGCTCTTTACCAGATGCTCAACCACGGATTGAGCACGGGTGCTCTGTTTTTGATCGTGGGTATCCTGTATGAGAGATCGCACACGCGGCTGATCAAAGACTACGGAGGAGTCAGCAAGCAGATGCCTGTTTTTGCGGCCTTTTTCCTCATCTGTATGCTCTCATCTGTGGGCCTTCCTGGACTCAACGGATTCATCGGAGAAGTATTGTGCATCTTTGGAATCTTTAAAGCCAACCAACTCTTTGCCATCCTGGGTATAACCACAGTCATCCTGGCTGCCGGGTACCTCTTTTGGATGTTCCAGAGAGTGATGCATGGTCCTATCACTAACAACAAAATTCTCACTTTCAAGGATATCAACAAAAGAGAGATCGCCTATCTTGTACCCATCGTCATCATGATGTTCTGGATGGGGATATACCCCAAACCCTTCCTGAGGAAAATGGACAGTTCAGTCACACATCTCCTGAATAGAATTAACAAGAAGGAGGCTTCTGTTTCTCAAGCCCAGAAAAAGCAGGAATTGCCAATAGAGATCGAAAACATTACGGCTCAAGAAAAAAATAAGGAAAAGGAAGAAGAAACGAAATGAACAGTTTTTTGGCCCTCCTTCCACTTTTGATCATCGTGTTCGTTTCTCTTGCAGTCTTGATCCTAGAGGTGTTCATAAAAAGAGAAAATCGAGAGTATCTTGCCTATATTTCTCTCAGTTTCCTTGTTATATGTGCATTTGTGTGCATCCAATTCTGGAATAAAGCCTACTACTACTTCAACGGGAATCTCCTGCTGGATAAGTTTTCCCTCTTCTTTATTTTCATGCTGCTTCTCTCCACAGGTTTTGTCATTCTTCTTTCCATGAAATACATCTCTCTTCAGGATGTGAACTGTGGTGAATTCTATGCTCTTCTTCTCCTCGCACTTTCAGGCGTGATAATCATGGTTTCGTCCAGGGATCTTCTTGTCATCATCCTGGGCATGGAGGTCCTCTCTATTTCTAGTTATGCACTGACAGGTCTGAGGAGAAAGGATGAAAAGTCTTCAGAAGCCGCTGTCAAATATTTCCTTCTGGGAAGTTTTGCCACCGCTTTCCTGTTCTACGGACTGGCCCTCCTTTATGGGACTTCCCATTCGACCAATATTTCAACAATCATTCAATACTTCGGCCAGGAAACTAACCTGAGCTTAATGGCTCTCATCGGTTTGGGCCTGATCGTCATCGGATTCGGTTTCAAGATCGCAGTGGTGCCTTTCCACATGTGGACTCCGGATGTTTACCAGGGAGCCCCGACTCCGGTCACAGCTTTCTTTTCTGTGGTCCCCAAAGCAGCCGGATTTGCTATCCTGCTTCGAATATTCTATCCCTACTGGAAAACGGCTCTCGATTCCCAGGCTATCTTTTGGATGCTCATGACCATCAGTGTGCTGACCATGGTCGTCGGAAATCTCGTGGCTCTGCGTCAGACAAACTTGAAAAGAATTTTGGCTTACTCCAGCATCGCTCATGCAGGGTACCTTCTTGTTGCGATCCTGGCTCAGGACAACTCGAGCCTGGTTTTTTACCTTACAGTCTATCTCTTCATGAACATGGGGGCTTTTGCCGCTGTCATCGCCCTGAGCAAAAAAGACAAGGAATACCTCGAGCTCGAAGATTATGCCGGCATCGGATTCAAATATCCGTGGATCGGAGTGACTTTTTCCATCTTCCTCCTCTCCCTTGCCGGATTCCCTCCCACCGGAGGCTTCCTGGCAAAATTTTACGTCTTCTCTTCTGCTGTCAGACAGGGACTTGTGCCACTGGTGATTATCGGAGTCCTGGCCAGCCTCATCTCTGTGTTTTACTACCTGAGGATCATCGTCTATATGTACATGCGAGAACCCACTCATGAAGTTGATATAGCCGTGGAAAATCCCGCCCTGTTTCTCGTACTTTTTCTCTGTCTCTACGGAGTGCTTCAACTCGGCCTGTACCCCAGAAACATCCTTATCCTCATCCAACAGGCT
>DAOVAM010000037.1 GCA_030671065.1 Candidatus Aminicenantota bacterium | reverse complement strand
TGTCGTTCTTTTCTGGACGCAGGCCTGGGGAGTTGAAACAGGTATTCCAGAGCTTTTCGAGGAAAGAGATTTTTCTGACCTTATTTTCAGGCTGAATTACAAAGGAATCCTCAGCTTGAAGTGATTTGAATGTGGTGTCGGCAGATTTTTTGAATAATTCAGGTGGACGTGGTTTATTCACGAGTCGAGGTTGCTGCAAATGCGAGGCGTGGACCATGAAGCTGTGGTCTTCCACCGCGATTGGGCCGCAACGAAGCAGGTGTAGTGAAATCGGCTCGCCCGAAGGGGAAAAGATGCCGACATAAGATGACTAATTTTCCTTTAGAAGTGATTTGAATGTGGTGTCGGCAGATTTTATGAATAATCCAGGTTATTCGACTGTGACACTCTTTGCCAGATTTCTTGGCTGGTCTACATCTGCTCCCCTTTTGGCAGCGATGTAATAGGCAAAAAGTTGAAGGGGGAGAGTGGTTAAAAACGGAGTAAAAAGAGGATTGGCGGAAGGGATAGGTATGACTCTATCCACTCTCTCTAGAATCTCCTCATCCTCTTCAAATGCGACTGCCAGAATGTACCCCACTCGAGATTTGATCTCGGATATATTACTCAGCATCTTTTCATAAACATTATCTTTGGGGATAACGGTCATGGTGGGCATCTTTTCATCGATCAGGGCGATCGGACCATGCTTCATCTCTCCACCTGGATATCCTTCCGCATGAATATAGGAAATTTCTTTGAGCTTGAGGGCTCCTTCCAGAGCCACAGGGAAATTGATGCCGCGTCCTAAATACAGGAAATGGGAAAAGGACACAAATTCCAGAGCAAGTTCCTCGATCGAAGCGGCTTGATTGAGAATTTTTTCCATTTTGTGCGGAATCCTCTGCAAATCTTCGATCAAGGGGAGACTGGCTTGTTCTTGTATTTTTCCTTTAATCTGAGCGAGATACAGCGCAAGGAGGGCTAGCGCTGCCATCTGAGCAGAGAAAGTTTTAGTGGCTGCAACTCCGATTTCAGGGCCTGCATGTGTATAAAGGACTCCATCCGATTCTCGAGCAATAGAGGACTTGACGACATTGCAGACAGCTAACGACAGGGGTTTCTGCCTTTTCGCGGCTCGCAGTGCAGCCAAGGAATCGGCCGTCTCGCCGGATTGAGAGATGACGACCACTAGCGCATTCTTATCCAGAATGAAGTCCCTATAACGGTATTCAGAGGCAAACTCGATCTCCACTGGAATCCGTGCCAATGTCTCAATGAAGTATTTTGCCACAAGCCCGGCATGGTACGAGGTTCCACAGGCAACGATCACAACCTTTTTCACTTTTTCTAAAGCCTGTGGAGTGATGCCTATCTCCTCCAGGAATACTTTTCCAGAATCGAGAGAAATCCTCCCCTTCAGCGTATCTCTCACGACCTGAGGCTGTTCGAAAATCTCTTTGAGCATGAAGTGTTTGAAACCACTTTTTTCGACCATAAGAGGACTCCAGGTAATATGATCTGCGTTTTTCTTGATCGGTTTCCCCTGAAAATTCAAGAAATTCACTCCCTGGGAGTCCAGAACCGCGATTTCTTCATCTTCGAGAAAAACGATCTTCTGCGTGTAGCTGAGAAGAGGATTGAGGTCAGATGAAACAAAATACTCTCCATCTCCCAGACCGACAACTGCGGGCGGGCCGATTTTTGCCGCGACAATTTTTCCGGAATCCTGTAAAGAGATCACTGCAATGGCATAAGCTCCTTCAAGCTCTTGAATGGCCTGCTGAACAGCTTTTTCCAAAGAGCCACGAAAATATTTTTCCACGAGATGGGCAATCACTTCCGTATCCGTTTCAGTCCGGAACGTATGCCCTTCATCCGTGAGTTTTTTCTTGAGTGAGAGATAATTTTCAATGATTCCGTTGTGGACAACCACGAGTGAATCTGTACAATCCCTGTGAGGATGAGCGTTTTCTTCAGAGGGACGGCCGTGGGTTGCCCAGCGTGTATGCCCGACTCCGAAACTCCCATTAGGTGTGGAAGACTTCAGGCTCTTCTCCAGATCGCTGATTTTCCCTTTGACACGTTTTAAATGGACCTGATTCTCATCGACTACAGCAATCCCGGCTGAATCATACCCCCTGTATTCAAGCTTTTTTAAACTCTCCACAAGGATAGGGACGACATCCTTGGACCCAATATAGCCGATGATACCGCACATTATTTTTTCCTTTTTCTTTGGGACCAGTTCTTCTTTTCGACCTGTTTACTCCGGGATACAGCCAGGGCTCCTGGAGAGACATCCTTGGTGATCGTTGACCCGGCTCCGACGTAGGCTTTCTTCCCGATTTTCACCGGAGCAATGAGTTCAGTACCTGATCCAACAAAAGCCCCTTCCTCGATAACAGTCTTGTGTTTCTTTTTTCCGTCGTAATTGCAGACAATCGTACCTGCCCCTATGTTGACGTTTTCCTTTATCTCCGTATCCCCCAGATAAGAAAGATGCATGGCTTTGGACTGTCTACCAAACTCCGTGCTCTTCATCTCCACGAAATTGCCCACTTTCGCTTTTTTGCGGACAATCGAATCGGGCCTGAGCCGGGAAAATGGCCCCACTCGAGCCTCATCCTCGATAAGACTTTCCACAATCAAGGTCGAGCCAAGAATCTCGACAGAGTTTCCCAAGCGTGAATCTCTAATATGAGTGAAGGGATAAAGCCAGCATCCCCGACCGATAACAGAATGGCCCTCAATGATGACTGAGGGATAGATAACCGTATCCGCTCCAATTTTGACATCCAGGTCGATCCATGTTGTCCGGGGATCTAAGACAGTCACTCCCTTCTCTGTGACGTTTTTAATTTTTCTTTCTCGAAGAACGTCCATGGCTTTGGCCAGTTCCAACCGGCTGTTGACTCCCACGAACTCTCCGGTGTGCATAGTTTTATGGAATCCAATCTTTTTCCCCTCTCGAGCCATGATTCCTGTCACATCTGTCAGATAGAACTCTCCTTTTTTATTTTGATTCGAAACTTTAGGCAATGCGGAAAGGAGATCCTTGATTTTAAAAAGATATACTCCTGTATTGACCTCTTTGATCTTTCGCTCAGATGGCAAGGCATCCTTTTCCTCTATAACTCTTATTTTTCCCTCTGAACGGATGACTCGTCCGAAACCCTTGGGATTTTCTAATTCCGCGCTCAAAAATGTCAAAGAATTTCTTTCTTTTCGGTGAAGAGCTAATAATGGTTTCAAGGTTTCCGGCCTCACAAGAGGAAGGTCTCCGTTTATGATCAGAATATCCTTATTCATGTCTTTCTTCAGAACGCTTTTTGCGGCGAGCACGGCATGAGCTGTCCCCAACTGTTCTTTTTGGACAACAAATGACACCTCATCGGATTTGAACTCCTCCATAACGTCATCCTGTTGATATCCCACCACCACATACACGTTCTGAGGCTTTAAACCGAGAATAGAATCCACCATCAAGCGGAGCATAGACTTCCCCAGCAAAGGATGGAGAACCTTGATTTTATCCGATTTGAACCTGGTTCCCTTCCCTGCGGCTAAAATAAGTGCAAGAAATCCTTGACTCATGCCATTCTTGTTATCAGTTTAAATTTCTTATCCTCCCAAAGAGGTTCGAAGTCGCTCTCATTCTGTGCAAGTGTACTGAAAAATTTATCAATCTGTATGGATTTTCTCAAATGCTCCAAACACAGTTCTATCTCTCCCATCGAGCAATAGGCATTGGCCATTAAATAAGGAATTTTACCTTCCTTGGGCTTCATTTCTCCTGCTTTTTCCAACAATTTCAAAGCTTCCTCATATTCTCCCTGGTTTAACTTCATAATACTGAACTGGTAATAGTCATCAAATGTTTTCATCTGAATTTTTTCTTTTTTCTTCTTGGAAGAGCAGATTGTCAGGTACACACGAGCCCGGTCAACAAGCTCCATTTCCAAGGGGAATTCTTCTAAAAAAGAATTCAGCAATTCTTCTGATTTCATAAATTCCCCTTTATGAAACGCCTTCATGGCCAGATTGAAAGCAGCCAGAGCTTTTTCGTAGTCATCTTTTTTGGCTTTCTCTTTTTCTTTCGTCACCATTGATTTTCCTCTATCCTCGTTTGAATTATGATTGTGTCATTCTATCCCAGAAAAAGGACTTTGACAAGAAAAAACTGGGGAAAACTAGGGGTAGGCTTTAACCCCGATGTATTCAGGGTTGTCGAGAAGGAAGCGAACAGCCTTCAGATGAAGGCTATGGCCAGCTTTGAAAGCTTCGAAATGTCCGATTAACGGAGAGCCAAATAGCGACAAATCTCCAATTAAGTCTAGAATTTTATGACGGACAAACTCATCCTGAAATCGGAGAGACCCACTCACCAAACCTTTGTCATCAAGAACGAGAGCATTATCAAGCGAACCTCCCAGGGCTAGGCCCTGTGCCCTGAGAGCAGACACATCCTTCAAAAATCCAAAAGTCCGGGACGGAGCAATCTCCGCCGTGAAATTCTCTAAATTTAGAGTTAAACTCCGCTCCTGTTTTTGAATAAGCGGATGATCATACTCAATGCAATAGGAAATTTTAAAATCCGAGCCAGGAGAAAAAGAGAAAAAAGCATCCTCTTCTTTGATGCTATAAGGCTTGAGAATTTGAAAGAATTCAATTCGTTCAGGAAGCGGTTGGATCCCAGCTCTATGAACAGCCTCAACGAACGGAGCGGCGCTCCCATCCATGATAGGAATTTCCCCTCCGTTCATCTCCACCACAGCACAATCAATGCCGAACATATAAAGAACAGCCAACAAATGCTCGAGGGTCTGAATTTTGCATCCCTTTGTTTCAATATAAGTAGAGTTCTCGGTCTTGATGTTTTTTATGTCAAGATTGATCTCAACATTGCCCTGGTCAATCCTGCGAAAAATGATCCCTCCTGATGAAGAAGGCTTCAGTCGAAGATCTACCTGTTTCCCGGTATGAATACCAATACCTGAAAGATGGATTTCTTTCCGAAGCGTGTTTTTTCCTCTCATTGACTCTGACCCATACTTCTCTTTTCTCCCGATTAACTATCGAAGGTATGCATTATAAAATCTTCTCTTCAAGGAGTTCCTCAGTATAACTCAAAACTCTCACTCCCAGCAAATTTATGGAAAATGTAGATAATGGGGTCTGACCCCATTATCTGTAGACGTTTTCATGGATATTTGGTAGAATCTGGTTTATGAAATCTCTGCTTGAAGACGTATTGAAAAAGGTTCATAAAGGCAAGCTCACTCCGGAAGAAGCCCTTAACACACTGAAAGATTACCCTTATCAAGACTTAACTTTCGCCAAAATCGACCATCACCGGGAACTGAGGAAAGGCTATCCGGAGATAATCTACGGTCTCGGGAAAACAGACGAACAAATCATTACAATAGCCCAGGAAATCATCAATAAAAAGAGTAATCTGCTCATTACCAAAGTCGGTGAAAGTACTTTCAAGAACCTGAAGAAAAAAATCCCCCAGGCTAAGTTCAATCCTCTCGCAAAGACAATCTCTCTCAAACAGCAAAAGCTTGTTTCTGGAAAGGGAAAAATAAGCATCATCACAGCAGGAACATCAGACATTCCTGTCGCTGAAGAAGCAGCTGTAACATGTGAAATCTTGGGCAATGAATTCGACAAAATCTATGATGTCGGTGTTGCCGGGCTTCACAGGCTTTTTGGTGAATACAACAAAATCAAACAAGCACGCGTCATTATAGCTGTTGCTGGAATGGAGGGAGCTTTACCCAGCGTGATCGCTGGAGTCGTCGATATCCCACTCATTGCTGTACCCACCAGCGTGGGATATGGGGCCAGCATGAAAGGCTTAGCCGCTCTTCTTGCCATGCTCAACTCCTGTCCTGGAGGAGTAGGAGTCGTCAACATCGACAATGGTTTCGGCGCCGGATACCTTGCCAGTCTCATAAACCATCTCTAAACAAAAAAAAGGGGCCAGGCCCCTTTTTCTCTTTTTCTGAAACAAAGGGAGCAGCCCTTCTCTCATTTAAATAAGGACTGAAAGGGACAGTCTCCGCAGAAAAAGGGGCCTGGCCCCTTTTTTATTTTTTTACTTTTTTATTTTTTTGTAACACTTTGATTTTTAGTGACTTAGAAACTTGACAAGTGGACACCTCAACCCTATATTTACTTGTAGTATTTTGCACTCATAAGATGATGGCATGGAAGTTATTGATCAAATTAGGCAAGCGTCTAACATAATAGAGATCGCCTCTCAATACACCACATTGAGGCTGAGAGGAAAAAGACACGTTGGACTTTGCCCCTTCCACTCTGAAAAAGCACCCTCTTTCACTGTTGATGAGGAAAAACAACTCTATCACTGCTTCGGATGCGGGGCTGGTGGCGACATCTTTACTCTCGTCATGGAAAAGGAAAGCCTCAGCTTCCCCGAGGCATTAAAATCCCTGGCTGAAAAGTACAATATTACACTTCCGGAAAGGAGAAAACTCTCCCCTCAATTTTTAAAACTGGAAGAAAAATTATTCAAGATAAACGAAGACACGCTCGCTTTCTTCAAGAAAAATCTATTCAACACTAAAGAAGGAGAAAAAGCTCTCGCCTATTTACAGAAGAGGGAAATTTCTTCGGATATCATCCAGAAACTCAAGATTGGCTACTCAATGAATTCCTGGGAGTCTCTGATCTCCTTTTTCCAAGGAAAAGACATCCAACCAAAACTTCTTGAGAAAGCCGGGCTGGCTCTCTACAGCGAGAAGAAAAAGGGCTATTATGACCGATTCAGGGGAAGAATCATTTTTCCGATTTTCACCCTTTCAGGAAAACCCGTTGCCTATGGGGGAAGAACCATTTTCGACGCTGAGCCGAAATACCTCAATTCCCCAGACACACCCATTTTCACAAAGGGCAGACTTCTTTATGGCTTAAATTTCTGCAAGGAGGCCATACGGGAAAAAGGCGTGGCCATTCTCGTGGAAGGTTACACAGATTTTCTCGCCCTCTTTCAGGCAGGAGTGCCCAATTTGGCCGCTTCTTTAGGGACAAGTCTGACCTCTGACCAAGTCTCCCTTGCCAAACGTTTCGCCTCTCGAATGATTGTCAGTTTCGATGCTGACAAACCTGGAAAAAAGGCATCCGAACGAGCCATCTCTCTCTGCTTCGAAAAAGGAGTCCAGATTAGAGTTGTCAACTTACCTCAAGGGAGTGACCCAGACAGCTTCATCAGAAAATTCGGAGTGGAGAAATTCAAAGAACTCGCACAAAAAAGCACTCCTGGGCTTAAATTCTTGATCGACAGCCAGCTCCAAGAAAAAAAGGGGAAAACTCCAGAAGAAAAAGCTCAAATCGCAAAAAACATCTCCATTGAAATAGAAAAAATTCCTGATCCCATTGTGCGCAGTGAGTACTTGAAACAAGCAGGGGAACAGCTTTCAATCGACGAAAGCGTACTGAGGTCCATGATTCAACGGAAATCAACAGAAGAAAAAGAAAGTGAAAAAGGGATCTTTCTCAATGCCGAAAAAAGACTCCTTCAGATCCTTCTCGAAGAAAATGAAATCGCTCCTTACATCTTCGCAGAAATCAAAGACGAATATATTCAAAGTCTGAAGGGGGAGCCGATCTTCAACGCTTTATCAGAAAGTTTCAAGAAGGGAAAATCCTCTAGCCTCCATGAGTTAAAGCAGAAGGTAGATCCCTCCCTTGTGAATTCTCTGTCGAAAGCTCTGTTAGAAATAGAGCAGAACGCAACTGTTGAAGAGGCATTCGAGTGTCTCAACACATTGAAACAGCTCTCGCTTGAAAATCAGGCAAAAAAATTAAAAGCTGAAATCACAAGACTGGAAAGGAATGGAGAAAAAGACAAGATCCTTCCTCTAATCAAACAAATACAGGATACAAAACAACAATTATCGACACTATCGAAACGAAATTACCAAAATTTGAGTTATAGTAATAGGGGTGGTGTTGAGAGAGAGAGGAGTTAATATTGTCTCCAGAAAATAAACCTCAAAAAGACAATCTCCACCAGCTCATTTCTAAAGGAAGAAAGCAAGGATATCTTTTTTTTGAAGAAATAGACGAGACCTTCCACAAAGTGCCAAAATCCAGGGCAAATTTTGATGCTTTTCTCAGTTCCATGGATGACTATGGAATTAAAATCATCGATTCCAAACAGAAAAGGACTGTTCCCAAAAAAAGAAGGAGTAACCTCGTCTCCCTTCAGGGACTTGAGAGAACCACCGATCCTGTAAAACTCTACTTAAGAGAAATGGGAAATATCTCCCTTCTCACTCGAGAGGGAGAGGTTGCCATTGCCATGGAAATCGAAAGAGGCGAAAAGTCTATCATCAAAGCCCTTTCCAAAACACGACTCGTCCTGAATGAAATTCTTTCTCTTGAAGAAAAACTAAAAGAAGAACCGGATATCATCCATGAAATGTTCGAGATTGGCGAAGAGGATCTTGCAGAAGGGAAACTCGAGACAAAGAAGAAGAATATCATGGCTGAAATCAAAAGTATCAGGGATTTCAGTGTGGAATTGGACAAAATCCCTCCTGTGAAGAAAAACACCCTCAAACGCGGCCGCATCATTGTAAAAATGAGCAGCCTCATCAGAGATCTGAACATTCGCTTTCAGCACAGGGAAATAATCATTATTGAGCTTCGTGAAAAACTAAGAGCTATTAACGAATTAGAAGAAACAAAGGAAGAATTGAATCTTTCACTCTCTCGAGTGAAAAGTAAAAAACATGAGGAACTCCTTAAGCAAAAAGCCAAAGAAATCAGCAAGCTCATCAAGACATTTCAGAAAGAGATCGGCCTGGATTCCCAGGCGTTAAGAAGAACACTCCGGGCCATTGCCACAGGAAAAAAAGTCAGCAATCAGGCCAAAAAAGAGCTGGTCGCCGCTAATCTCAGACTGGTCGTCTCGATTGCTAAAAAATACAGCAATCGAGGACTCCAGTTCCTTGATTTGATCCAGGAAGGGAATATGGGATTGATGAAGGCTGTGGATAAATTCGAATACAGAAGAGGGTATAAATTTTCAACGTATGCCACATGGTGGATCAGGCAGGCCATAACCAGAGCCATCGCTGACCAGGCAAGAACGATTAGAATTCCTGTTCATATGATCGAAACGATCAATAAATTGATAAGAGTTTCAAGAAGCCTTGTCCAGGAAATCGGGAGAGAACCGACAAGCGAAGAAATAGCCAGGAAGATGGACATGTCAGTCACCAAAGTGAGAAAAATCATAAAGATCGCCCAAGAACCCATTTCTCTCGAGACGCCCATTGGGGAAGAAGAAGACAGCCACCTGGGTGACTTCATCGAAGACAAGGTCCTTCCTTCACCTCCTGAAACAGTCATTAACATCAACCTGAGAGAGCAAATCGGAGAAGCCTTAAAATCTCTCACCGAACGAGAAGCCAAAGTCTTGAAGATGAGATTCGGACTGGGGGACGGAAACGAGCACACTTTAGAAGAAGTGGGACAGCAGTTCAAGGTTACTCGAGAAAGAATTAGACAAATCGAAGCCAAAGCACTCCGAAAACTCAAGCATCCCAGCCGCAGCCGGAAACTGAAATCCTTCACTGAAAATGACTGATTCGGAGTACTGTCCGCATTCAAATCTCATTCTGCACTTCATACATCTTATTTTTGTCAAAACTAATCCCTCTCAGCGAGTAAAATTGACTTGATATTTGATATTTGCTATAAGACAATCAGGGCCTATAGCTCAGCGGTAGAGCCACCGGCTCATAACCGGCAGGTCCCAGGTTCGAATCCTGGTAGGCCCATTTCCTGATAGAGGAAACGATGTGGATACAACATTTGATAAACTGATTCAACTGCAAAAGCTTGATACTGAAATCACTTCTACATCTCTCTTCCTCGAAGATATTCCCCGCCAAATCGAAGACACTGACAAAAAAAAGGAACAAAGCTACCTGATTATCACTCAAGCCAAAGAAAAAATGGCTCAAAACCAGAAAAAAAGAAGGGATATGGAATCTGAAGTCAAAGATATAAAGGCCAAGATATCAAAATTCAATCTTCAGCTCAACGACGTCAAAACCAACATAGAATACAAATCTTTCCTCAAGGAAATTGATGGAGCCCAGCAAAAAACCAGCGAACTGGAAGATGAAATCATTAACGAAATGCTTGCCGCTGACGAAATCGAGGAGGAAATAAAAGAAGCCAATCAGAAATACAGCGAGGCGGAGAAAAAATTCTCAAAAGAAAAAGAAATTCTTCAGCAAAAACAAAAGAAATCTGAAGCCAAGAAAAAAGAATTAACTAAAAAAAAAGAAAAGCTTATGACAAGCATACCTGATGATCAGATCCGCCTGTATTTAAAGACCTTCAATTCAAAGAAAGGAATCGCTCTCTCGCCAATAACTGACGAATTTTGCTCCCTCTGTCACATGCGTGTCCGGCCTCAGATTTTGAATGAACTCAAAGGAAACGAAAAACTCATCCTTTGCGAAAATTGCGGCCGTATATTGTACTGGCCAGACAAAAAAGACTGAATTCAGGCCGTTTGAGAGGCTTGTATCAACTTTCCTTGTACATGGCATCAATGATGCCTTTGTACTTTTCCTCAACAATATTTCTTTTAATTTTATAGGTTGGAGTCATCTCCCCCTTATCTATCTCGAAATCTCTGTCCAGAAGACTAATTTTTTTGATTTTCTCATAAGAGGCGAGACCCGGCGTAGCCCGATCAACTTCTGCTTCCATAAAATTCAAGACTCTTTCATCCTTAACCAGATCACTGAGCGACTTATACGGAATATCATGCGACTCAGCGAATTTCTGTATCTTTTCAAAACTGGGTACGACTAAAGCTGAAATAAACTTTCTCCTGTCCCCGATCATCAGTGCATTCTCGATATAGGGGTTGGTCCTCAGAAGGTTTTCAATCGGCTGTGGAGCGACATTCTTCCCTCCGGCTGTCACGATGATGTCTTTTTTTCTGTCTGTAATGACCAGATGACCATTCTCATCTATATGGCCAATATCCCCTGTCTTGAACCAATCCCCGTCGAAGACCTCTTTCGTCTCTTCTTCTTTTTTATAGTACCCTTTCATCACGTTTGGCCCTTTGGTAAAAATTTCCCCATCCTCGGCAATTTTCACTTCCACGCCTGGAATCGGAGGCCCTACTGTTCCAAATTTTAAGTTATCAAACGTATTGACTGTAATAACGGGTGATGTCTCAGTCAAGCCATACCCTTCCATGACAACCAGACCCATGGCATAGAAAAATTCTCCGAGGTCCTTGGATAGAGGCGCAGCTCCAGAGGCAAAAAATCGGATTCTTCCTCCTGTTTTCGCAATGATTTTGGAAAAAACGAGTTTATGGGCTATTTTCCTCTTGAAGTTGAGCATTCCTGAAACAGGCTGTTTTTGGAGTTTTCTCTGAGCATACTTTCTCCCCACATTTAAAGCCCAGTAGAAAATTTTTCGCTTCAAAACTGAACTGGCCAGAACGTTATCTATAACTTTAGCGTAAAACTTTTCCAAAACTCGCGGTGCAACTGCTATCATATGAGGCCTTAATTCAAGAAAATTCTGAGCGACAGTATCAAAACCCTCGGCATACCCGATGGAGCATCCCTTGTAGAGATAACAATACGTCACCATTCTTTCGAAACTGTGGGACAACGGCAAAAGTGACATTCCTGTGTCTTTATCTGAGAACGGAAGAAGAGGCGCTGTCGCCTTGACATTACTGACGAAATTGTGGTGAGTGAGTATGACTCCCTTGGGAAGTCCTGTCGTTCCAGAAGTGTAAATAATTGTCGCTAGGTCACCGGGTTTCACTTCCGACGCCATTTTCTCAAAAAGCTCTGTATTTTTTTGATCTAACTGTTTTCCCTTTTCCAGCACCTGTTCAAAGGATAAGGCCCATTCTGGCGCTCCTGCATCAAAACTGATGAAATGTGTCACTTTTGTCAATTGGCTCTTTACGGCTTCGACCAACTTCCAGAGTTCCGGGTTTGAACAAACAACGATCTTGGCATCTGAATCATCGATGATGTATTTGACCTGTTCTGGAACGAGAGTCGTGTAGATAGGAACCGTAACCCCACCCAAGCACAGGTTCGCAAGATCTGAGATGACCCACTCCGGCCTGTTCTCAGAGAGAATTATCATTTTATCTCCAGCCCCCAGATCTAACTCTTTCAGCCCGAGACAGAGGTGTTTCACCTTTGCCTCAAACTCTCCAGTGGATATGGGTGTGTACTGGCCTTCCTTCTTATAAAGCATCAAGTCATCCTTTATGTATGTCTTGACTGTATTGAGGAAAAGCTGGCTGAGTGTTTCGATCATTATTCCCTCCTATTTTAGTGTGCGTCAATTTTAAAGAAGTGGGGATTAGACTGTCAAGTCTTTCAAAGGGACTTAAATCATGGACTCGAAGAACAAAAGCCTCCAAATTTGAAGAACAAGTCCACTTATAAGAAAAAAGAGGATTGTTTTTTGAACTTAGTAATTAAGTACCGCTTTTGTTAGGAATATTGAATACAATGGGATCATTGCGAGCGAAGCGTGACAATCTCACTCTCGTGTCATTGCGAGGAGCGAAGTGACGTGGCAATCTCATAAAAAAATATATTTAATCCAATAATGTCTTCATTTCATTGTGTAAGATAACCAAGCCTGTAGCGAAAAAAGTGAGGGGATTTTCCGTATTAAGATATTTTTATCTTATGAAATCGCCATGCTTCGCTCGCGATGACAATTGGTCTAAAGAAAAGGTCGTCAGATTTACTCGCCCGATGGGTGAAAGATGCCGACATAAAATGATTAGTTAATAAATGAGTTGAATATGGTGTCGGCAGATTTTATGAATAATCCAGGGTACATGGGTTATTCACGAGTCGAGGTTAACTTTCTCTCGCCTTAGCAATAGAAACGACTTTATCCCCTTTTTCAAGGTTGATTATTCTGACTCCTTGCGTCGCTCTTCCTAAAGGCCGAACTTGTGCTGTTTTTATCCTTATCACTTTTCCTAACTCTGTAATCAAGAGCACTTCCTCTTCCGAGACTCCGACGATTCCAATCGCTTTTCCGATCTTTCTATTGACTTTAAGATTGATCACGCCCTTTCCCCCTCTCCGATGCCTGGGGTAAAGACTGATATCTGTCTTCTTGCCACAGCCTTTTTCACTGGCTGTGAAAGCGAATTTATCCTCAGGCCCCACAACAATCATTCCGATGATCTCGTCCTTGGGACCTAGGGAGATGGCTTTGACTCCAGCGGCTTGACGTCCCATCGATCTAATCTCGCTCTCCTTGAACCGGATGACTTTCCCCAGTTTTGTCCCTATCAAAACATCTTTCTTTCCATCGGTCAGTTTAGCCATATGCAGTTCACTCTTTTTCCTCAGGCTTATGGCAATAATCCCGCCTTTTCGAATATGCCGGAAGTCACTCAATTTTGTTTTTTTGATTAATCCGTTTGAGGCCAACATCACCACGTATTGGTCGCCTGAAAAATCCTTCACAGCAACGACAGAACTGACTTTCTCTCCGGGTTCCAGCTGTACGAGATTCTTGATGGATTTTCCCTTACTGGAAACACCAACATCCGGAAC
>DAOVAM010000002.1 GCA_030671065.1 Candidatus Aminicenantota bacterium | reverse complement strand
GGGATGAGTGGCGTGCAGGCCGCAGACATCTTCCACGACCTGGTTTATATCATTTATTCTGGAATCTTCGGTGAGATGGTGTTTTTTCAATACAAAACAGTTGACTCGATTGAGGTCAAACGTTTTTATTTCTCCCATTTTCTTTGAATAAGCTTATAGCACAGGGAAATATTGAATTCAATCTCAGGGAAAGGGACCTTTTGACAAATCTGAGCTTTAAGGTTGGGACAATCTCATACCTGTTTTTTTCAGGATGGATTGATGTGCGCTGAATTGAACAGTGCAAATCCCTTAGAACCTTTTAATCTCTCAACCGCATTCCACTCTGTTCACAAAAAAGCAGAAAGTATATAATGACTTTAGCAGATTAACCAGTGGAGTAAAATTATGCGTAAAATTCTTCATATCGTCTTCACGCTCATCACAGTTGCTCTGTTCTCTCAACCACTCATTGCAAACTTCAACTATCAACTCAATATTTCTTCGAGTTATATCTGGAGAGGATTTGACCTCAACCCGACTCAAAAAATGGTACTGCAGCCCTCTGTGGATTATTCTTTTGGAAAGAGCGGTCTGGCACTAAACCTCTGGGGAAGTTTTTCTTTTGTCAACCGAGAGACAAACGAGATTGATCTCACATTAAGCTATACAATCAAAGCTGCCAAAAATATCTCTTTTAAGGCCGGATTCATTCATTATGGCTATTATTTTGCAGAGAATTTTTCATTTGAGAACAACACGAGCCATGAGTTCTTCATTACAGCGGGATTGCCAAATACGATCACTCATCCCACACTCACGGTTTTTTATGATTTTACCAACGGAGATGGTTTTTATTTTCAGCTGGAGACGGGTCACTCCATCACTATCACTCAATCCGTACAAACAGAGCTATCTGCCTCTCTGGGATACAACGGGGGGCAGTGGTTGGCCGAAGGAGTGGATCCTGGGTTCAGTGACTTAAATATCGGATTGGCCGTGTCGCTCGAATATAAAAACTGGATCATCACGCCATATGCAAACTATACCTTTGTGCTCCTGGATGCCCTCGGCAATGACAATTTTTTCTGGTTCGGGATCAGCGTGGGCTTCACTAAGGCATCATCCCATACTCCGAACTAGCTCTGAACTCCCATCCTTTTTCTATTTGACACATAATTATTATTTGGTTATTATGCCAAATGTGAAAATAACAAAAAAACAGAAAACTCGCTTCGAGGCACGGGCAAATATCCTCAAAGCTCTGGCCCATCCAACGCGTTTGATCATGGTTGAAGAACTCTCCAAAAAGCCACATTGTGTGAATGAACTCACAAAAATGATAGGAGCGGACATGTCTACAGTGTCGAAGCACTTATCTATCCTTAAAAATGCAGGCTTGATCATTGATGAGAAACGCGGAAAGCAAGTTTTTTACAGTTTGCGTATGCAATGCGTACTCAATTTTTTGGATTGTGTGGAGGATGTTCTTAAAGAGCAGGTGAAAGATCGATTAGCTGTAATGAGATGATTTTTCTAATCTGAAATGCAAACAGGGAGGATACAATGAACGATTCCAATGAAAATCTTTGCACCGCAACTCCGATACTGATTTTTGCGTGTTCAGGTGCTGCGGATGTGGGAGCGATCACAGACAGAGCGGCAAGAAAGCTCACAGCGGACGGAAAGGGTAAAATGTACTGTCTTGCTGGCATTGGGGGACGCGTGAAAGGGATCATGGAAACCACAAAAGAAGCTTCAAAAATTCTAGCCATCGATGGGTGTCCGCTGGATTGCACAAAACTTTGTCTGGAGGAAGCCGGTTTCAATGAGTTCGAACACATCAAGGTTACAGATCTTGACATGGAAAAAGGAAAATCTCCTGAAACGGAGGAAAATGTTTCCACAGTGGTTAATGCAGCACTTGTGAGGCTTGGCTCTTGAAGCCCTTTTAACTGTCTCGGAGAGGGAGATAAACGAAGAAACTCTCAATCATTCAATTTCTAAATATTTCCAACAAGCTGTTCTGCACACAACATAATTCAAAGGAGTATTCTTGATGGAAGACAAAGCCTGTATCACCAAAGAGTCAAAAGGACTCGGCTTTTTTGAGCGTTATTTGTCTGCTTGGGTCATTCTCTGCATTATTGCGGGAATCCTTCTAGGAAAGCTGGCTCCAAAGGCGGCGGTCTTTTTAGACGGACTTGCGTTTTATGTCAATGAAGCCCCTGTGGTTTCTATTCCCATAGCTGTCTGCCTTTTTTTCATGATGTATCCGATCATGGTCAAGATAGACTTTGCAGATGTACTCAAGGCAGGAAAGAATATCAAACCGGTCAGCCTGACTCTCTTTGTGAATTGGGCCATCAAGCCGTTCACGATGTACGCCATCGCTGTTCTGTTTCTCGGAATACTGTTTAAAAACTTGATCGGAGCAGAAGCCATCGATCATATCAAAATGCCTTTGGGCCTAGACCTTCCTGTTGGTGCAGAATACGGTGCGGGTACAGTTGTCCTGATGGATGGGATCAAGATGTTGGCCGTTCCGCTGTGGCGGAGCTACCTCGCTGGATGTATCCTGCTCGGCATAGCTCCCTGCACAGCCATGGTCTTAGTCTGGGGTTATCTTGCTAAAGGCAATGATGGGCACACACTGATCATGGTCGCGATAAATTCTCTGACTATGCTTCTCCTGTACGGCCCTCTGGGTGGATTCCTTCTGGGCATTGGTCGTCTTCCAGTCCCTTGGAAAGCCTTATTGCTATCCATCGGAATTTATGTCGCTTTGCCACTTGTCGCAGGATATTTCTCACGAAAATTGATTATCACGAAAAAAGGCCTAGATTGGTTCAACACAAAATTCTTGCATATTCTTACACCTGTGACCATTTCTGCCCTCTTAGTGACCCTTGTTCTTCTGTTTTCCTTCAAAGGTAACGTAATACTCTCCAATCCTTTAACCATACTCTGGATTGCCATTCCGCTTTTTCTTCAAACGAATCTTATTTTCTGGCTCGCTTATGGATTGGCAAGAGCATTAAAACTATCTTATCGCGATGCTGCCCCCTCTGCAATGATCGGAGCCTCCAATCACTTTGAAGTCGCCATCGCCACAGCAGTCATGCTTTTTGGACTCTCGTCAGGAGCGGCTTTAGCGACTGTAGTCGGAGTCCTCATCGAGGTACCGGTGATGCTTATGCTTGTGAGGATCTGTCTTCGAACTCAAGGTTGGTTCAAGACAAAAAAGACCTAATCACTCATTTTTATCCATTTCAAGCTGTAAAAAAAGAAAGGACAAACCTTAGGCTATATATTGCATGGGGGGATAGAGGTTAATTATTGGCCTTTGAGAACAGCTCGTCTCGACTTCTTGTCCACAGCCTCAGCAGTACCAAGATCAGCGCCTCTTTCAAGCCAGGGCAGCCATGACTTTCGATTTTAATTTATCAATATCTTCGCCCAGTGATTTATAAAATGATGGATCATGTCCTCTATGCTCCTGAACGAAATATTGGATTTCATTGGCTAATAATTTGTTTTCTTCATGCTGTATTTTGAAACTTAAACTGTATAACTCATCATAAAATTGAGAGGATGATTTCCCACTCTTTTCCGATTCAATCATTTTCATAAATACCGAAAGAGCATCCTGTATTTTGGTAACAATAATACGATCTTCTCTTTTTTGATTTTCTTCTTGCCTCTTGATATTCCTTGTTTGATACGTTCGTTCCGAATACGATTTGATAAGAAATCCTAAGCCTGCGCCCAATAATATTAATAAAAGCTTTTCTCCCATCGTTCCCTCCTTTTGTAGTTTATTGATAGGGAGATAGAAGTCTGCTCTTTTGGTTTAAGCAGAAATTCTTCCCTCCACTCTGGGCTCATCTTACTCCCAAGCTGTGACTCTATGACTTATAGCACTGGAGAAATTTGATGTCAAATGATAGTGCAGACCTTTCCCCGTGTAACAAAAATGTAACAGATTTTGCTAAAAAACGCCCAATTCCGGCTAACTGTGCTTAAAAAATAAAGCTAAAGAAACGACTGAAAAACCAGGGGAAAACAGGTAGGTTATCTGGCGGGGCCGACGAGACTCGAACTCGCGACCTCAGGCGTGACAGGCCTGCGTTCTAACCAACTGAACTACGACCCCACCAAGGAATTACAATTATAATATCAAACCCTTGCGTCTTTCAACAGTTTTCAAAAATCTATAACCTATGAGATTGCCACGCTTTGCTCGCAATGACACTCATTTATCACAATGGTATTTATTTCTCATAAGGTCAGATTGTTTATATCCATCTAATATTCTATATCCATCTAAAATTTTATTTCTATCTAATATATTATGTCTGTCAAATATCAAAATAGTCTTTTTAAATTGAAACAATTTTAATGAACTGAATTCGTGGATAGAAAATAAGATTTTTCCTGATGCCCTACATCTTTTCCAGGGCAGCTACCCTTTCTTGGGTGGGAGGGTGAGTGCTGAAGAGCTTGTTCACCGCTCCCTTTGCGCCCTTGAGTGGATTGATGATGTAGAGATGAGCTGTCGCCTTGTTGGCAGCCTCAAGAGGCTCTTTATCCGCCGCCAGCTTCTTGAGAGCTGAAGCCAGACCAGGAGGATACCGTGTGAGGAAGGCCCCGTTCGCATCGGCCAGGAATTCTCTCTTCCGTGAGACAGCCAATCGGATAAGCTGCGCGATAAAAGGAGAAAATATTGCCAGGATCAAACCAACTACGACGATGATCGCACCAATGTTTCCTCCTTCCTTGCTGCTCCGTCTCCTTGCTCCTCCCCACAGAAAAGTCCTCAGGATCCAATCGCTGAGAAGGGCGACAACTCCAACCATGACAACAGCCAGAGTCATAACAAGAATATCATAATTCTTGATGTGCGCCATCTCGTGTGCGATCACTCCCTCCAATTCTGCCCGGTTCAATTTATCAAGTAGACCTGAAGTGACAACAATCACAGAATTTTTTGGATTCCGGCCGGACGCAAAAGCATTGGGCGCGGTGTCATCGATGATGTAACAGCGGGGCTTGGGCAATCCCGCAGCGATGGCCAATCCCTCCACAACATTATAAAGATGAGGATAATCTTTCTTCTTCACAGGTCGGGCGCGGCTTATCGCCAGAACGATTTTATCGCTCGAGTAATAACTGCCGAATGTCATGGCCACAGCGATGATGCCAGCCAGAACCAATCCAGAGGGACCTAAATTCGTCAGTTCGCCAAACAACCAGGCTAATGCAAAAACCAGACAGAGAAAGAACAGGATGAGAAAAAAGGACTTTCTTTTGTTACTTGCGATTTGCTCGTACATCTGGATCTAGACAGGAGTTTAGGCTCTTTCTTCTTTGATAAAGCGCAAGGATTAAAACTTCACCTCGACAGGTCCTCTGGCTTCCGGCTCTTCGATCTCAAAGTACTCTTTTTCTTTGAAGTTAAACATGTTGGCAATGATATTGGATGGAAAGACCTGTTGTTTAAGGTTGAATTTCATGACATTATCGTTGAAAAACTGCCGGGCATAAGCGATTTTTCCTTCTGTACCGGCCAGCTCTTCCTGAAGCATCAGAAAATTCTGATTCGCCTTGAGATCAGGATAATTTTCAACCACAGCAAAGAGCGACTTCAACGCACCGGTCAGCATGTTCTCTGCAACACCCTGTTCCTTGACAGTTCCTGCGTTAATGGCTTGAGACCGTGCCTCAGTAACCTTCTGAAATGCCTCTCTTTCATGCTTGGCATAGCCTTTGACAGTCTCCACCAAATTCGGGATGAGGTCATATCTACGCCTCAGTTGAACATCTACCTGGGCCCAGGCGTTATTGCACCTGTTTCTCAAGGTCACGAGGCCGTTGTAAACACCGATAGCAAACATCACAACCATGCCTGCGATGACCAGAACGACGATTAATCCAATTTCCATAATCTTCTCCTAGAAACAGAAATAAAAGGATTTGCCTTCATTAATAAACTATTTCAAACGGCAAAAGTCAACATTTGATTAATCCCATAGAATATTACGACTTGCCTCTCAAATTTATTCACAAAAAATAAGCTATAAATCTTTTAAAAAAATTGACAGGATATATGTACAGTGCTATAGTTTTTATTTCTCTCTAGGGAAATAATATTTTCAAACTATAAGGAGGTTTTCTCAATGGCTTCATTAAAAGAAAAATTCGCTTCAAAGCTCGGCCCTATGCGAGACCAGGTCAAGACGTTGCTCAAAGAGCACGGCGATACAAAGATCTCTGATGTGACAATTGCTCAAGCTTACGGCGGTATGCGCGGTGTGAAATGCATGGTTACAGAGACATCTGCGCTTGATCCCTTGGAAGGCATCCGTTTTCGTGGTTCCAACATCCCGCAACTTCGCGAAAAATTACCCAAAGCTCCTGGCGGTGAAGAACCCCTTCCCGAAGGAATATTCTATCTCCTTCTTACCGGTGAACTTCCGAGTGATGACGATGTCAAGGCCATCACTGAAGAATGGCGGAAGCGCAGTCCTCTTCCTGACTACGTCGTCGATGTTCTCAATACCATCCCCAAAGACACTCATCCGATGACCCAGTTCTCTCAGGGTATCCTTGCCCTTCAGAGAGACTCCATTTTCTCAAAAAAATACAGAGAAGGGATGAGCAAGATGGAATACTGGGATCCCATGTTCGAAGACGTCATGAACCTTCTGGCCAAACTTCCCCTGATCGCGTCCTACATCTACCGCAGGGCATACAAGAACGACGAGCATATCCCCGCTGATCCCAACCTGGATTGGGGTGGAAATTTCGCCCACATGGTCGGAATCGAGGACGAAGCCTTCAAGGAACTCATGCGGCTTTACCTTGTTATTCACAGTGACCATGAAGGCGGGAATGTTTCTGCCCACACCACACATCTTGTCGGGTCTACTCTTTCAGATGCCTACTATTCTCTATCTGCCGGGATGAACGGATTAGCCGGTCCTCTCCACGGTCTGGCCAATCAGGAAGTTCTCCGCTGGATCATGGAAGTGAAGGAAGATTTAGGAGGCGTCCCCACTAAAGACGAATTGGTCAAATATCTTTGGGACACCTTGAAATCAGGAAAAGTCATTCCTGGGTACGGACATGCTGTTCTCCGTCAGACCGATCCCCGCTATATGGCCCAACGCGAATTTGCTCTCAAGCACCTTCCTGACAATGAAATCTTTAAAGTCGTCAGTGCCATTTACGAAGTTGCTCCTGACATCCTTAAAGAACACGGCAAAGCGAAAAATCCATGGCCCAATGTCGATGCCCATTCCGGCTGCCTGCTTCTCCACTACGGAGTCACAGAGTATGACTTCTACACTGTCTTCTTCGGAGCATCCCGCGCGATCGGAGTTCTTTCCTCGTTGATTTGGGACAGAGCTCTTGGGCTGGCTATTGAACGGCCAAAGAGTGTCACCACAGAATGGATGGCAGCACAGATTAAGTAGCCACTCAGAAATTCCAATAAGTCACGAAGGGTAGTGAAAAGTTATTTTCACTACCCTTCCTCTATCTCGATGCTCTCCTGAAAAGAAATCGTCTAAACACAGAGCAAAGCCATTTTTTAAAAATCCATCTTCAACGCAAGCATATCATTTATGTCATCAGTCAGAAAAACTTCCACATTTCCATAAAATCCATGCTGTTAAGGAACACTGATGTGCTCTCCTCTTCTCCATCCGTCCCAACTGAGAAAGGGCAGGACAATCCGTTCTTCAATAAACATGTTGCCCTATTTTTTTCATTTTTTTACTTTCAAAAATAAATATGATATATTTTCTTATCAAAATTACATTTTTTAATATGGGTGTTTTCACTCCGTGTCCAGTCCAGCACAAGTCAAAGATTTTAGAATCTCAAAGGCAAAACTCTACAGTGAGGAGGCAATCGAATGACATGTAAAATTGGACTTATCGGCTGCGGTACAGTGGGTCAGGGTCTACTGGAAATTCTTATACAGAAAAAAGAATATTTGAAAAAGACATTTGATTTTGACACAAAAGTTGTCGCAATCAGCGATATGCTGAAAGGCTCTCTACTCATTCCCGAAGGGATCGACATTGAGAAGCTCCTTCATCTTCTGGAGCAGGGGAAAAGAATTGACGCGTATCTCGAGGGAAAACCCAACGAGGCAAAGCAGATGGATGCGTTGCAGGTCATCGAACAGTGTGATGCGGATATCATTGCAGAATTGACATACACGGATATCCAAACGGCCGAGCCGGCCACCAGCCACGTCAAAAAGGCTCTCCAGACAGGTAAACATGTTGTGACCTCCAACAAAGGACCTGCGACTCTTTTTTACGATGAATTGAAAAAAATGGCTGAGGAGAACAACCTGTTTTTCAGGATTGAAGGCACAGTTATGAGCGGGACTCCCGTGTTCAATTTATTCGAACATGGCTTTGCCGGGAATTCAATCAAAGAGATAAAGGGGATCCTGAATGGAACCACAAATTTTATCCTCTCAAAAATGGAAGAAGAAGGAATGGATTATGAGGACGCGCTTAAACTTGCCCAGAAGCTGGGTTATGCAGAAGCTGACCCGACCGCGGATGTAGAAGGATTTGATGCTCTGGCCAAGATCGTCATCCTTTCAAACGTTCTTCTTCAAGGAAACATCAAGCCCTCTGATGCAAGAAGAGAAGGGATCACATCCCTCTGCCGGGAAAAAATCCTGGAGGCAAAAAAAGATGGATACAGGTATAAACTCATCGCATCGACCAAGGAAGAAAAGGGGCGGATTGAAGCCAGCGTCGCACCCCAGAAGCTCCCTCTCTCAGATCCTCTCGCTGGAATCATGGGAGCCAATAATGCTCTCACCTTCGATATGGATCTACTGGGCAAAGTCACGATTCAAGGACCTGGTGCGGGGAAAATCGAGACAGGACACTCCATTCTGGTTGATATACTGACTATTCACCATCATCTCTCAAAATAAATTTAAAAACAGGAAAATTTGAAGAAGCAAAAATTGAAAAGAGCCTCGAAATTAAAAATGTCTGTCACGGAGGTAATCAAAAATGCACTTTAAACTTTTGAGCGATAAAGATCTCAAGGCCATGGCCGCCTTATTGGATTCTTACGGAGGTGCACAAGAGATCTCCAAACGGATTGAATCCATGAAAAATTACGACACACGGAAAAGAATCGCTGGAGAAAAAGGGTTCGGTGAGATGCTGGAAAAGGCCGAAAAGCACGCAAAAAACTTTGCTAAAGTCGATGATTTTGTTGAGAAGAATGGAATCCACGTAACCAAAAAAGGAACATGCACCACTCAAGTTTCTGGGTTTCAGGCAGCCCATCCCACGTTTGATTGCATGAGAAGAGTCGCTGCGAATGGGGATGTACTTTTTCCGAATGAAATGATATCTGTCGTGGGATTGACCGAAAACTACGTTTATAGTGGTGACCTTCTTTCAACCCTTGCCATGGCTGAAAACATTTTGGGAGCCAGCAAATTCTGCTCCACAAACCTCATCGGGACTCCCCTCCCGGAAGAACGTTTCCAAAGGATAGAAAAAGTGACAGGAGAGAAGTTTGAAAGGACTGACATAGGGAATGGAATGAGCCGGATAGTCCTGAAAAACATGGGAACAGCCTATGGCAACCTTGGAGGAGTCGAGGTTGGAAACAATAATCATCTTGTTTACCTTGATGGAATCACCAGGGCTGCCGTGACAACTGGCGCAAATTTCTTCCTGAATCCGAGCTGGTCGACCATAGTGGCCGCATGCTACTACGCCCGAGAAATCCCCAATCTCTCTTTCAAAAGATCCATGCTCCTCTCCACACACAACACGATTCAGCTCCGGATGCTGCTCAACATCTTCAAAGAGTACCTCCGTGACGACGGCACGACCCCGGTCTACGAGATCAACATAGGAAATGCCGCCACCCCAGAAACTTTTATCCAGTGTTTCGATGAAATTCAATCTTCTGGCCTACCGAAGATCTATCTCGCCGCCCATCTCCGCATCAATCCTGATTTGGGCATGGCCGATTTCAACTGGACCGAGAGCGCATTCAAAGTCCTCGATGCAGGAAGAGATCTGACTATAAAATACGAGAGTGACGGAGAATCCCGACCTTATGACACCATGGAGGCCTATTTCCTCTCGGATGAAGAGAGAAACGAATTAGCCGAAAAGATCGGAGATGTGATATACCATAAGTGCATTAGGTGTGATAAAGACGCCAAAGAAATCATGAGAAGGGGACATGAGACCAGATTCGCGCAAGTTTCTTACAAAAACTGATCATTCCTCATGAAACACCAACAACAGGAGTAAAGAATGGATTTAGGAATCAAGGATAGAGTGGCCCTTGTGGCGGCATCGAGCAAGGGTCTTGGGAGAGCCATCGCCTTTGGGCTCTCCAGGGAAGGAGCAAAGGTTGTGATATGCGCAAGAAACAGGGAAAGGCTTTTCAAAACCAGGGATGACATAACTTCAGAAACCGGGCATGAGGTCAAAGCGTTCATCGCAGATGTCACAGATAGAGAGCAGGTCAACCAGATGGTCGAACGGATCATCGATGAATTCGGAACAATTCATATTTTAGTCTGCAATGCCGGAGGCCCTCGATCTGGAATGGCGGAGGAGTTTTCGCCGAGTGACTACAGAGCTGCACTCGATCTCAATCTCATGAGCACGATCATCCTCTGTTATGAAGTTATGCCTCACATGAAGAAGCAGAAATGGGGAAGGATCATTAACATGACCTCAATCTCAGCCAAACAGCCCATCGATAACCTGATCCTCTCCAACACTTCTAGGGCAGGGATCACGGGCTTTTCAAAATCCCTCTCAAACCAGCTGGCACCCCTTGGAATCTCCGTGAATTCGGTCTGCCCTGGGTATATAAACACAGAAAGGGTGGATAACTTGGCTAAATCCTTCGAAGCCAGCGGAGAAGGAACGGTCAAGGACTTCTACTCCAATATTGAAAAAGCCATCCCCTTGGGGAAGCTGGGAACGCCTGAGGAGATCGCTCATGCAGTCACCTTCCTCGCTTCGGAAGGGGCGGGTTATATCACAGGCGTTGCTCTTCAAGTCGACGGAGGCTTCATCAAAGGTTTGTATTGATCAAATTGAGTTCACAGGGATGTTCATCTCCGTATCCCTATGAATTTGAAAGGAAGGATCAGAATGAAGAATCAAAAAAAAGAATGGGAAGGGACTCCCTACCCCGATGTAATAAGAGGACTTCCAGAAGTCGATATTCCTTTTGAGGGAATAAGAGCGTGGGCTCACCAAAGCCCCGACAAACAGGTCGTGTTTTTCGACATCGAACCCGCGGGAGTGGTACCTCCCCATTCCCACTGCGCCCAGTGGGGGATGGTGATCGACGGGAAGATGAAGTTAACGATCGGAGAGGAAACAAAGGTCTACCGAAAAGGAGACTGGTATTATATCCCTGCCGGAGTCGTGCATTCGGCGACTTTTCTCACAAGGGTTTTTGTGATCGATCTCTTTGACGATCCGGCGCGGTACAATGTGAAAAAAGACCCAGCAGACTAAAAACACGAATGGTAAAAATTTTAATTTATCAAGGTTGAACATGGAATCATTATTCGCCAACATCATGAAGGAATTCGAAGGGTATGCTATCGGAAAGATGCTCGGGTATTTGAACGATCCCAACGTCATCTCTTTTGCCGGGGGTCTGCCCAGCAGCGATGTCTTTCCACTGGATATAGTGAAGAAAGCGACAGAAAAGTCTCTCAAAGAGGACTGGACGCATGTGCTTCAATACTCTCCCATTCCAGGAGAAAGGGATCTGATGGAGGCCGTCATAGACTATCTTAAAGAAGACGACATCCATATCGAACCGGAAAACATCATGATCACGACCTCCGGACAGCACGGCCTGGACCTGGTTGGAAGATTGTTCCTCAATCCCCAAGATGCCATCGTCATAGACCTGCCCACGTTCGGAGGAGCCCTGGCTGCTTTTGAACTCGAAGACACTCAATATGTTGCCAGAGACATTGAAGAGGATGGAACAGATGTGAACGGAATGAAGGCAGGAATCGAGGATTATATTGATAAAAAAGGGAAAAAACCGAAATTCATCTATGTTATCCCAGATTTTCAGAATCCTTCTGGAATCACCACAAGCCTCGAGAAAAGACTCGCACTCCTTGAATTGGGCAAAAAGTTTGAGATTCCCGTAGTCGAAGACAGCCCTTACAGAGAATTGAGATACAGAGGTGAACACCTCCCTTCTATATATTCATTGGATAAGAATCAAGGCCATGTGATCGGATTGTACACCTTTTCTAAAATACTGTGTCCCGGCATTCGAGTCGGATTCAACATCGGTCCACCAGAAGTCGTCAAAAAGTTTGCCTTCATAAAGGGTGCCAATATCCTCAACACACCCAAGCTAAATCAGAATATCTGCAGAACATTCTTGCAGGAGTATGACCTGGATACTCATTTCCAGAAGACAAGGAAGTATTATTCAGAAAAATTAAATTTCTTTCTTAAGGCCATGGAAGAAAATTTTCCCGAGGATATGGGCGTCAAGTGGACAAAACCCGAGGGCGGATTGTTCCTCTGGATAACAGTGCCTGAGGAGATAAACACTCTCGACCTTTTTCACATGGCCATCGAGGAGAAGGTGGCTTTCGTCCCAGGAGAAGTCTTCTATCCAGAAGGATTCAAAAGATACAACTCCATGAGGATTAATTTTTCCTTCCCAACAAAAAAGGAAATCGTCGAAGGAGTCAGAAGACTGAGTTCTGTCATCAAAAAATACCGCGCCAAAAAAAAGACATAACACATTCTACTCATTGAGGTGAAGAACCATGAGTGATGAGCAAAAGTACAGCCCGGGTGTAAAGAAATACATTAAGGAAGCCGAGAAATTCTTAGACCGAAAAAAGAGATCCCTGGAGCGAATCAAAAATTTTAAATTTGACACGATAGCCGTCCATGGGCTTTACACTGTCGAGGAAGCGTTAAACTTGAATCAGGGTTCTGTGATCGAGCCCCTTTTTCTATCCACGGCCCAAGCCTACCAGGACTCAGACGAGATGGAAGCAGCGCTCGCCTACCTGATCCCGACCTGGTGCTACACTCGCTTCGCCAACCCGACCACCTATTATCTGGAATGGGCTCTTGCTTTGCTTGAAGGATACCAGACTGGCTGCGACACATCATGCCTTGTGACTGCCTCTGGAATGTCCGCTCTCATGCTGGCAGTGGATTGTTTTCTGGTCAAGCAGAAGGAGGGCCCTGAAAAAATGAACTTCGTCTCCTCCATCCAGATTTACGGCGGCACTTTCCAGCATTTTTCCGTGAGAAAGATGCAGGAGAGAGGCATAGAAGTGCGCTGGGTTCAGCATCCCGAAAACATAGAGGAATGGAAGGCGAAAATCGACGAGAACACCCGTTTTCTGTTCTCAGAAGCTCCCAGCAATCCGCAACTGTCTTTCTGCGATGTCAAAGCCCTTGCCGACCTGGCCCATTCCTGGGACATTCCCTTCATCATCGATTCCACCTGCGCCACTCCTGCATTGATGCGTCCCTTTGCCTACGGTGCTGACATTGTTATCCATTCTTTGACGAAAAGCATTACCGCTAGCGGACTGGCAATGGGTGGGGCATTGATCAGTCGAAAACCCATCGTCACCAAGATAAAAAACGACAACCCTATTTTCAAAGAAAGTTTTGCCGAGTATGTCAAGTTTCTTCCTTTCCGGGATAGCGGGCCTGCCGCATCTCCGATGAACGCCTTTCTCGCCTTGAACGACCTGCGGACGCTCCGATCCAGGATGGACTTATTGAGTCAGAATTCAGAGAGAGTGGCCGAATTCCTCAGCCATCATCCCTGTGTCTACCAGGTCGATTATCTCGGACTGGAAAGTTTCCTTTATCATCCCTTGGCGAAAAAATACATGAAGCTCGTGGACTCTGACGATGGCAAAGACAATGAAATCAATCGTTACGGACACCTGCTCAGTTTTCGAGTGGACGGCCCTCCTCAAAACGCAAGGAAAGTCTTCGATAGATTCAATCTCATCATGAGGGCGGGCGACCTAGGCCGCATCAAAAGCATCGCCACCATTCCCGCCATCTCCACTCACCTTCAGCAAGGTGAAGAGGCCCGGGCAAATGCCGATGTTCCGCCGCAGATGATAAGGCTTTGTGTGGGCGCTGAAGATCCGGACGATATCATCGCAGACCTCGACCAGGCCCTCAAATCTCTCTGATCCCCTTATTCGCGGCGGTGGCGGAGTTGGTCTAAGCCAACGGCTACGATGATAATCGCCCCGATGATAATCTCCTGGATATAATTCGGCCATCCCATCATCGTGCTTCCATTCCTGAGAAAGGCCATGATAAACACCCCGATCATAGAACCGAGGATGCTTCCTTCCCCTCCGCGCAGACTTCCACCACCAATAACCACAGCCGCAATGATATCCAACTCTAAACCTATGGCGACCGTGGGGTCACCCACAGTGAGTCTAGAAAACTGCATGACTCCACTCAGCCCGCAGAAGAGACCGGAAACAGAATAGACAATTATTTTCGTTCTATTCGTCCGGATACCACAGAGCCGGGCTGTGGCTTCATTCGAGCCGATAGCAAAAACATGTCTTCCAAACACCGTATACCGCAGAACAACAGCCATGACCACTGCCAGAAGAATCATCAGCCAGACTCCGGGAGCCATAAGAAGCCAGGATGGGCTGGGATGCCTGGCCATGAGTTCGTTTACCCAGCTCAAAGGCGCATCAATTTTCTGGTTTCCCGCAGTCCATTTCGCAATCCCTCTGGCAATACCCAACATACCCAGAGTGACGATGAAAGGGACCAACCTCAGGGAAGTGATAAGGCTTCCGTTGACAAACCCTACAAAACCTCCCGTCAAAACTCCACACAGCACCGCAAAAACAGGCGGGATTCCCGCATTTATGGCAAAAGCCACTATAACACTGGAAAGTGCTATGTTCGATGCTGCAGAGAGGTCGATTCCGCCACTGATGATGATCAAAGTCATACCCAATGCTCCAAGGGCAACGATCACGGACTGCGTGGCGACGCTCTTGAAGTTTGAGATTCGCAGGAATCTATCTTGTACTTCGGGCATAAGAGAAAATATGACTAGGACGAGTATGAGCCCTAAAAACGGAGCCAGCCAGCTGATTAAATGCTGTATCCTCGTTTTCTCTCTTATCTGCAGTCCTGGAATATTCTTCTTGATCATTGTCTAAACCACCCTTCCCGTTGTGGCAGCAGCCATCATATTCTGCGCAGTCCAATCGGAGTAATCTCGGATGTCTACAAGTCGACCCCGGTGGAAAATGGCGATCCTGTCGCAGATGCCCAGAAGTTCTGGAAAATAAGAACTGACAAACAGAATCGTTTTCCCAAGGGATGCCAGTTGACCTATCCATTCATAAATTTGAGATTTACTGGCAACGTCGATGCCACGAGTCGGCTCATCCAGGAGAAGAATATCTGCCTCCTGGTGAAGCAACCGGGCCAGAGCAACCTTTTGTTGATTGCCACCCGATAAACTCAAAACTGCCTGATCTGAATCCCGTGCCTTAATTTTCATTCTCTGGATCCATCCTTGAATAGCTTCTCTTCTCTTTTTTAGCCCAAGAAATCCAAAACGACTGTAAGGATTAAAATGACTCAAGGTTAGATTGTCTGCCAAAGAACAGGATAAGGCTAAACCCTCTCCCTGTCTATCCTCGCTGAGATACCCCATGCCCTGACGAATTCTCAGCCATGGAGAACCTATGGGCGTTGAGACAGAGGCAACTTTTACAGAACCATTCACGACCGCATCCAGGCCAAATATCGTCCTCATCAACTCCGTTCTTCCCGCACCGATCAAACCCGCTAGCCCGACAACTTCACCGCGATGCAAGCTGAGATTCACTTCAGCATGCATCTTTTTTCCCTTCAGTTTGTCCAGTGAGAGCAGTAAATCGCCGACCTCATGTTCAATCCGGGGAAACATCTCATCCACCTTCTGTCCGACCATCATCTGGATGAGTTCCTCCAGAGATACATTCTTCATTTCTCCTGAACCGACTGTTTTTCCATCCCTCAACACTGTAAACCTGTCTGCAATTTCTTGCACTTCCTCAAGAAAATGACTGATATAAATGATGCTCACCCCTTGCTCTTTGAGTCTTCTTATGATCTGGAAGAGAAGGTCGCTGTCCTCCTGGGAAAGAGAGCTTGTGGGCTCGTCCATGATAAGAACAGATGCCCTGCTCATGAGGGCCCGCGCTATCTCCACAACCTGCCTTGCTCCGATGCTCAATTTTCCCACTGGAATATCCAGCGATATTTCTGGATGATGAACAAATTCCAGAGCCTCTCTAACTTTTTCCCTTATTTCCCTTTGACGCAAAAAACCCCACGAATGGAGTTCTTTTCCGAGCATGATATTCTCTTCTACAGTGAGATGAGGAGCAAGATTGAGCTCCTGGTAGATCATGGAAACGCCTCTCCTTCGTCCATCAAGCGGGCTGGAAGGAGAATAGGAGACATTCTCTAAAGACATTTTCCCTTTATCGGCCCTAAGGGCACCGCTCAATATTTTGACCAGAGTACTCTTGCCCGCTCCGTTTTCCCCGATCAAAGCATGAACTTCTCCCTTCTTGAGGTCAAAATCGACCTCATCCAGGGCGAGAGTTGCCCCGAAGTTCTTCCGGATATTTTTCATCTGAAGGAGGAGCGGAAGGGATGGATTCTGAATCATCGGTCCAGATAAGATGAGAAATCAGGTTCAAGAAGGGCCTTGATATCAGGGTCATCCATGTTTTCCCGAGTGGCGAGATAGACTCCTGTGTCAATCAGGGTCTCAATCTCATGACCTCTCAAGTGATAAACTATCTGTTTGACACCCAAATATCCCATCTTCAAGGGATTCTGGAGAACAAGAGCGTGGATATGTCCCTGTTGGAGAGCCTGCACCAATTTTGGGCTGCTGTCAAAACCGACAAATTTAACGATTCCGGCCAACCTGGACTCCTGTAACGCGCGAAGAACTCCAAAAGTGCTTGATTCATTCGGACAAAAGATACCATCGACCTCTGGAAACCGTCCAAGGAGGTTTTCAGCCAACTGAAACGCCGATTCTGTCGTCGCACCGGTATGCTGGTCCTGAACGAGGAGTGATATATTCGGGAATTCCGCTGTAAGAGTATCCAGAAATCCATTTTCTCTCTTCGTCGTACTGGCCGATCCCTCCTGGTACCGGATCAGGAATATCTTACCTTTTCCTCCGAGAAGCTCCTCCATTTTTTTTGCAGCCAGGACACCTCCCTTATAATTGTCTGTAGCCACAAAACTGACGTAATCCTCTCCCTGGAGTCCGGAATCGATGATCACTACAGGAATGCTCTCCCGGACTGCATCTTGAACCGGTCTGCACAATGCCCGGTCATCCAAAGGAGCCAGTACTATACCGTCAACACCTCTGTTGATAAAATCCTCGACAACGATGATCTGCTGAGCCCTGTCGTCCTCTTTCTGAGGACCTTTCCAGATGACTTCGACACCCAGCTCTCTGGATGCTTTGACAGCTCCGGCATGGATGGATTTCCAGAATTCATGGGTCGTCCCTTTAGGAATGACGGCTATCAGAAGTCTTCTGCCACGTTCCTGCTGCATGTCTCCATCTTCTTTTTCTCCGCAGCACAAAAACAACATGCAGAATCCTATCGAGAGGAGAAGGAGTTTTTTGGTGAGAATCTTCATATCCCCAACACTCTATTTACAGATTAAAGCAGACAAGCTTGGGTTCCGTCATTTCCTGGAGAGCGAATTTGATCCCCTCTCGGCCGAGACCGCTCCATTTCACACCGCCAAAGGGCATCATGTCGATGCGGTAATCTGTGGAGTCATTAACCATCACTCCTCCAACGTCGAGCTCTTTAATGGCCTTAAAAGCATTCTCTAGGGAGCGCGTGAAAATGGCTCCATGCAATCCATATCTAACGCTATTGGAAAGCTTGATCGCTTCATCCAATGAAGACACTTTATACAGGTTGACAACCGGCCCAAAAACTTCCTCGCAGTTCAGCTTGGCCGCATCTGGCATGTTCCTGAACACTGTCGGCTCAAAATGAGTTCCCTCACGCTGGCCTCCGGTCAAAAGCTCTGCTCCGGATCCGCAGGCCTCTTTCACCCATTCTTCAACTCGGGCAGCCTCCTCTTCGGTGATCATGGGTCCCATATCTGTGTCCTCATCCAGTTGATAGCCCACCTTAATTTTTTTGGTGTGCGCCACGAACATCTTCTCGAATTCATCATACACTGCCTCATGAATGTAAATCCGCTGCACACCTATACAGTTCTGTCCAACAGCCCAGAAGGCTCCAGACACAGAAAGCTCCGCAGCTTGCGCAAGGTCCGCATCATCCATGACGATCACTGGAGAGTTAGAGCCCAGCTCCATGCCTATCTTCTTCAAACCCGCTTTTTTGGTGATATCCAGGCCAGCTTCGGTCCCGCCAGTAAAGGAGATCATCCGTCCCCGGGGATCGGTCACCAGGGCATCTCCAATCTTTGAAGCCTTGCCGGTCACAATGTTCAAAATTTTCCAGGGAAGGCCAGCTTCTATAAAAGCCTCTCCAAGTTTCAAAGCAGAAAGGGGCGTGACAGTTGCAGGCTTGAGTACTACAGAATTTCCTCCGGCAATGGCTGGCCCGACTTTATGAGCCACGAGGTTCAATGGATCATTGAACGGCGTAATGGCAACTATGATCCCTATGGGAAAGCGGTAATAATACCCCAGCCTGTTCTCCGAACCTTCACGGCTGTCAAAAGGAATAGTCTCTCCCACAATCCTTCGTGCCTCCTCCGCAGAGATCATGATCGTATCGATACAGCGGCTGGCCTCTTTTCTGGCTTCCTTGATGGTCTTGCTTCCTTCGGATGCGATCGTTTTCGCAAAGTCTTCCTGGCGGCTCTTCAGGATCTCTGCTGTCTTGTAAAGGATGGATATGCGCTGATGAACAGGAAGTCTGCGGTTGATTTCAAATCCTTCCTCTGCTGCTTGAAAAGCCGCTTCAACATCAGCCACATCCCCTGCAGGAACGGTGTCGATGAGTTCGTCATTGTAAGGGTTACAAACATCAATTTTTTCGTCTTTATCAACCCATTTCTCTCCGATAAGCATTTTCATCTGATCACCTCCGTTTAAATAAAGGGTGGATCATGACCTGCCATTTTCAGCCCGCTCTATCTTAGTGCAAACATATCTTTATTTCAACATCCAACAAAAAGTTGACCCCATTGTTGGATGTTGAATTTTGAATGGCGTTATTCTAGAATGGTAGCGCATGGAAAAGATCCGAATCCACGGAAACCAAAATCTCCGACTCAAGGGGAAAGTCCGAATCAGCGGAGCTAAAAATGCAGTCCTCCCTGCTATCACGGCATCTCTTCTCACAAAAGACAAAATCCGCCTGAAAAACATTCCTCTTGTGGAGGATGTGCATACGATTCTTACACTGATGAAAGAGCTGGGAGCCAATTACAACATAAAGAAGAATTCTTTATCCATTCAGGTTAAAAAAATTCAATCTGAACAAGCCTCCTATGATCTGGTTCAGGCCATGAGGGCATCCATATTAGTCCTAGGCCCTCTCCTGGCACGCTACGGAAAAGCCATAGTCGCTTTGCCCGGTGGCTGTGCAATCGGTTCCCGCCCCATAGATCTTCACATCCACGGCCTGGAAAAACTGGGAGCTAGAATAAGTCTTGAACACGGTTATATTCAAGCAGAGGCCAATAAGCTTCATGGAGCTGAAATTGAATTTGAGAAAAAGACAGTTGGAGGAACAGAAAACCTGATTATGGCTGCTTGCCTGGCTCTTGGAGAAACTGTACTGAAGAACTGTGCCAGGGAACCTGAAATTTCCAACCTCTGTGATCTTTTAATCAAAATGGGAGCAAAGATTGATGGAATCGGCGAAGAGACCATTCGCATAAAGGGAGTCAGAGAGCTCGGCGGAGCAACACATGAGATTATTCCCGACCGAATTGAAGCAGGGACTTTTCTAGTCGCCAGCGCCCTCACTCGAGGGAACATCGTTCTGACAAATATCAAACCAGATCAGCTCGACACAGTGATAGAAAAACTGAAATATTCTGGAACACAAATCGAAAAGCTCAATAACCATTCCCTCCGCGTTGTCGGAAGCGAAGAGATCCGACCTCAAGACATCACCACTTCTCCCTACCCAGGATTTCCAACTGATATGCAGGCTCAATTTATAGTCATGATGACGCAAGCCTCGGGAACATCCATCATCACCGAAACCATCTTTGACAGACGTTTTTCTCATATCAATGAACTGCTCCGCCTCGGAGCCAATATCGAAGTCTCCGGAGATAAAGCCATTGTTAAAGGAAAGACTCCCCTTTCCGGAGCGGAAACCATCGCTTCGGATCTGAGGGCCTCAGCCTCCCTCGTTCTCGCGGGCTTGATCGCCAACGGAGAAACCATTGTTACCGAAGTCGAGCATCTGGATAGAGGATACGAGAAGCTCGAAAGTAAGCTCAAATCTCTCGGAGCAAAAATCGAGAGAATAAAAGAATAAAGAAGCAAGAGTAGAGGCTCGAAAATGGAAGAATGTATTTTCTGTAAAATCATCAATAAAGACCTTCCGGCAAGTGTAATTTATGAAGACGAGCGAATGATCGCTTTTGATGACATCAATCCGCAAGCTCCAGTTCATGTTCTCCTTATTCCCAAAGAGCACTTCCCCTCTTTGAATGAAATCCCTGAAGAAAAAAAAGATGTTTTGAGTCATCTTCTTATCAAAGCGCGTGAAATTGCTCAAGAAAAGGGAATTGCCGGAAGAGGATACAGGATTGTCCTGAACACAGCTCGGGAATCCGGACAGGACGTTCTCCACATCCATTTCCATCTTTTAGGTGGGAGGCAGATGACTTGGCCTCCCGGATAGATAAGAAATAATAAAACAACTCCGAAAAAATAATTTTGAAGGAGGTTAGACAATGGAAATCACCTGGTTAGGACATTCAGGAATAAAACTCAAGGGCTCAAAAACTGTATACATCGATCCCTTTCTGACAGGAAATCCCGCGGCCTCGATAACGCCTGATGAAATCAATGAGGCAGATGTCGTCATCGTCACCCATTATCATGGTGACCATCTCGGGGATGCATTCACCATCTGTAAAAAAACAGGCGCAACTTGCGTCGGCATTCACGAGATATCCGTAGATGCTGAAGCAGAAGGGATAACCACAGAAGGTATGAACATCGGAGGAACCATTGAAGCAAAGGGAGTGAAAGTTCATATGGTGCAGGCTCTTCACTCTGCTGAAAAAGGCGATCCCGCAGGAGTCGTCATCGAAATGGACGGCATGACGATCTATCATGCCGGCGACACCGGTTTAACCTATGATATGAAACTCATCGGCGAATTCTTTAAGCCTGACCTCAGTTTTATCCCTATCGGTGACAGGTACACAATGGGTATTCCTTCTGCCGCTAAGGCAGTGGAGTTTATCGAATCTAAAAAAGTCATTCCTATCCATTACAACACGTTTCCTATCGTCAGGGCAGACCCGGAAGAGTTCAAGAAAAGAGTCGGAGGCAAGGCAGAAGTCATCATTCTCAACCCTGGAGAATCCTACACACTTTAGCAGCCTGGAACTGGCTGTCTTGCTGATTCGCATTTTATCCAGTGGCTTATTTGATCGACGGCAACAACTTCATAGGACATTCCTCTCCTGCAGACTTGAGAGATCCTCAGAGCAAATACCGTCTAATTTCAAAACTTCAAAGGTTCCAACGCCAGAAAAACACACGGGTTATTGTGGTTTTTGATGGAAACCCGGACCCGGATTTATCCGGTGAAAAGTATCGGGGGAAAAAATTTTCAGTCCTTTTCCCATTTTTCGACCAGAATGCCGACGAAGTCATTAAAAAAATCATTTCCCAGCAGACAGATATAAGAAGATTTTATGTGGTCAGTTCTGATCGCGAGATAAAAAATTTTACCAAGCGTAAAGGGGCGAGACCTTTGACATGTGAAGAGTTCGAACGCGAACTCAAACTTGTCCTGAAAGAACTCAGAGAATCTCGAGCAGACGAGAAAAATGTTCCTTCTCCGTCCTCGTTTGAGATAGATCAATGGCTCAAAATCTTTAAGGATAAAAAATGACCGGGATCTCAATAATCGGAGCAGGACGTCTCGGTACAGCACTGGGCGCTGCGCTTTCAAAAAAAGGCTTCAGGATAAAAGCTCTCTCGTGCAGGACATCTCGGTCTGCAGAAGAGAGCAGGAAAGTCATAGGAGGAGGAAAGGCCTCTGCTGATAATATCCAGACAGCAAGAGCTGGAGATATCGTTTTTCTGTGTTTGCCGGATGAAGAAATCTCAAAAGTTATCAAGGAACTGGATGGAGCAGACATTCGCTGGGCAGATAAATTTGTTTTTCACTGCTCCGGCCTCCTCTCCTCAGAAATATTGGATCCCTTAAAAGTCAAGGGAGCCTTGACCGCTTCTATTCATCCCATCCAGTCTTTCGCGGACAAGAGAACCCCTCCGGAACAGTTCGAGAATATTTATTTTGGTGTTGAAGGAGAAAAAAAGGCTCTTAAAACATCTCAAAAGATCATCACAAAACTCGGCGGTCGCTCTTTTATCATCAAAGCTGAAAATAAAGCTCTTTATCATATGGCCTGCAGTATAGCATCTAACTTTCTCGTTGTGCTGTTGGACATGGCATCTTCCCTGCTCCATCAAGTGGGTCTTCAGGAGGAACAGGCCTTTCAAATCCTTCTCCCTCTGGCGAAAGGGACTTTACACAATGTAAAAAAATTTAACACCCGATCCTCTCTGACCGGCCCTGTGATGAGAGGGGACAGGGAATCCATAGAAAGGCATCTTGAAGCCCTAAGAAAATCCCCCCTTTATCATGAAACATACACACAGCTGGCGCTTCAGGCTCTGGAAATGGTAAAAAAAGAAAAAAAACTGAGCGCACAAAAAATCAAGGCGTTGAGGGACTTGCTGGAAGGAAAATAACTTCTTCCTCAAGCTCGACATCGAATCTCTCTTTCACCCGCTGCTTCAATTCCTGGGCCAGACGAAAAACATCTTTTGCCAAGGCGTTCTCCTGGTTAATGATAAAATTCGAATGGCCGGAATACACAGCGGCTCCTCCGACTTTCATCGTCTTTGCTCCAACTTTCTCCAAGAAATGGGCAGCAGGAACTATTCTCCCGTCTGGAAGGACAGGATTTTTAAAATAGCTCCCGGCACACAGCAGATCATGATGAGGATGTTTTTCCTTTCGTGTCTCCAAGTTTTCTTCAATGAGCTTTTGTATGGATTCTTTATCTCCATCATGAAGTTCAAAAACAACCTTCAAAAGCAACTCATGTTTTTTCTTGAGGATACTGTGACGATACCTGAATTCAAAATAATCCCTCCCTACCTGAACCTGCTCTCCGCTTTGGTCGAGCAGCAGACCTTCTTTTACAAATTCTCCGATGCTCTGCTTGAAAGCTCCCGCGTTCCCGAATACAGCCCCTCCAATCGTTCCAGGAATTCCTGCTATGAACTCAAGTCCGCTCAAGGCTTGCTCGACGGAGAAGCGGAGCAGATCCTCCAAAGGAGTGCCTACAAATGCATTCACTTCCGGACTATTTTCTCTTCTGCTGATTCCCTTCACAGCATTTTTTATGATCAGCCCACGAAATCCATTGTCATCAAAAAGGAGGTTGTATCCTCCTCCGATGATATAGAGCGGGATTGACACTTCCCGTGCGCAGAGGACTGCGGTCACCAGCTCGTGCACGGAATTGGCTTCGAAGAAATAGTCCGCATTCCCACCGATTTTGAAGTTGGAATAGTCACGAAGAGAAACAGATGTCATCACAGGTTTCTTGACATTTTTTAAAAAATATTCAGGAAAATCTTCCTTCTTTCGGCCCATTTGAGGATATTTTATATCACGGCCTTCCAAATGTCCATTGTGTCCATTGGGGTTAGGGCTCTTTCAATTTGGCACAGATTTTGCTATTATATTAATTGAAAACATACGTAATTTTACCAAAATCGGAAGAATTGATATTTTAACTCGCACAAGCTATCATGCATTTTTTTAGAGAGGTTAAAAAAATGAGAAAAACAGCTTTGACAACAATAATCCTCATTCTTTTTGTTTTTGTCACTTTACATGCTCAAACCAGCGATACTAATCAAGACTACATCAAAGCGATGTCCACTCCAGATCCTGCCCAGAAAGCCAAACTCCTCAAAGAATGGTTAAAAAATAACGCAGGGAAAGGACGCCAATACGAAAATTATGCTTATGCTGAACTCTGTATGGTTAACTACCCCGGAAAAACTGCCGAAGAACTCGTTGAATACGGTGAAAAGGCTCTGGCACTCGGAGAACTGGATGATTTCACTCAATGCAGGGTTTTAATGAGCACTGCTTCAATACTCAGCCAGCGTGGCCAGAATCTAGAAAAAGCGAAAAGCTACTCTCAAAAGGTCATCCAACTCGCTAGAACCAATAAAGATAAAAAAGGATCCGGCGCAACTCCAGATCAGTGGAATTATTTTATGGGAATCGGTTATTACACACACGGGAAGGCTCTTGACAAGGGAAGGGACCCAAGAGGTGCATTAGACTCTTATTTAAATTCCTATAATATCTTAAAAGACCCTCAGATCGTGACCGACCTGAAAAAAGTCGGAAAAACTCTTTACGATTATAAATTCTATAAAGATGCAGAAAAAGCCTTCCAGGTTGCTGCCACAGCTTTAAAGGATTATCCCAGCGTCTTCCTGTATGCGAAAACTCTTCATCGGAACGGGAAAAAGGACGACGCTCTGAGATACTATAAACAAGCTTATGCCCAGCAGAAAACTGGAGATGTCGCATTCAATGTCGGAATTATCTTAGCTGGAAAATCCGAAAGAGAGCCTACTGTCTCTCCTGAAGCCATCAATTATTTGCTCGAGGCCAGCCTCCTTTCTCCTTCCAATTCGAAAAAAGCCATGCAGCTCGCTGAATCCCTCTTCTTCACGTACAACAAAGATCTCAAATACAATGAAACAGTCAAAGAAATCCTGAAAAAAAATAAAGAGCTCGAAGATCTCACCAAAGACTACCTTGAGAGATTCGAGAACAAAAAAGATGATGAGTTATCCGATACAGATAAAAGGATGATGGGGATTATGGAAAGGGATATCGAAGCCGAACAAAAAGCCATTGAAGGACTTGTCGCAAAACAAAAAGCCACCTTAAGTAAATTCAATAAACTCATAGACGAAGCCAAAAGAAGACTTGGAATCAGATAACACCCACCGAAAAAAAGACAAAAAAAAGGGGCCAGGCCCCTTTTTTGTCAATTGAACTTTTCACATTTCTATTATAATATCCACAGAGATGCACCCTGGAAAAGACCTGCCTAACATCATATTTTATAGAGAATGAGCACAAAACATTTTTCCCAAAAACAAGCAGGACAAAAAATCCATAAACTCAGAGAAAAAATCAAGCATCACGAAAAAAAGTATTACATCGATAACGACCCCCAGATCTCCGATTACGAATTTGACATGCTCTTGAAAGAGCTTGAAAAACTCGAAAAGCAGTTCCCGCAATTGATCACACCTGAATCTCCCACTCAAAGGGTCGGCGAGCAATCCATCTCTGGATTCACTTCTGTCGAACACGACACTCCTATGCTCAGCCTGGATAACTGCTTCAGTTTTGAAGAATTGGAAGACTTTGAAGAGAGAATAAAAAAAATCGTTCCCGATGAAAAAATTGAATATGTGGCTGAGCTCAAAATTGACGGCCTTGGCATATCAGTCAAGTATCGTGATGGTAACTTTTCTCAGGGAGTAACCCGGGGCGATGGATTTAGAGGGGATGACGTGACTCTCAATGTTAAGACAATCAGGAGTCTTCCGCTCACAATCAGCGAGCCCCACGAGATCGAAGTCAGAGGTGAGGTTTACCTCCCCTTTCAATCCTTCCAGAAGATAAACCAGAAACGATCGGAAAATGGAGAAACCCTGTTTGCCAATCCCAGAAATGCTGCTGCCGGTTCTCTTCGTCTTCTCAACCCTAAAGAGGTCGCATCGAGGCATCTCGATGTATTCCTTTACTCTATTTTCATCAAAGGGAAAGAACAAAAAAGTCAATGGAAAAGCCTCCAGAAGCTTAAAGAGCTGGGCTTCAAAATCAACCCAAGCTCCCGGCTCTGTTCCTCTCTTGATGAGGTTCTTTCCTTCTGGAAGGAATGGAGCGAGAAGAGAGATCAGATGGATTATGATGTTGACGGTATTGTGGTCAAGGTCGATTCCACTCGACAACAAAATATCCTTGGGAGTACGGCGAAGTTTCCCCGATGGGCCATCTCTTTCAAGTTCCCAGCCAGGCAGGCGACGACACAGATTAAAGACATCAAGATTCAGGTCGGAAGGACAGGAGCTTTAACTCCCGTTGCCATACTGGAGCCCGTGAAACTCTCAGGAATCATAATCAGCCGTTCGACTCTCCACAATGAAGATGAGATCAGGAGGAAGGACATAAAAATCGGCGACACTATTCTGATCGAACGAAGCGGGGATGTTATCCCTAAAGTCGTCTCTGTGATGAAAGAAAGACGAACAGGAAAAGAAGTCTCATTCGTTTTTCCGACTCAATGTCCTGTCTGTCAGTCTTCGACTTTCAGGCCAGAAGGCGAAGCGATCACTCGTTGTGAAAATCCCTCCTGTCCGGCAAAACTGAGAGAGTCCCTTCTGCATTTTTCATCGCGCAGAGCCATGAACATAGAAGGTCTGGGAGAGGCTTTGGTCGACATGCTCCTGGAGAAAAAGCTCGTGAAGACTCTGCCAGACCTGTATTCTCTGAAACAGGAAGATTTGGAGAAGCTCGAACGAATGGGATCAAAAAGCTCCCAGAACCTGCTGGATGAGATTGAAAGATCAAAAAAAAGAGACCTGCCTCGGCTGATTTTTGCGCTCGGAATAAGATACGCAGGAGAGCGGACAGCCCAAGCACTAGCTTCTCGTTTCAAAGATTTAAAGACTCTGTCAAAAGCATCTGTTGAAGAATTCATTCAGATTGAAGATGTCGGACCCAAGGTAGCTGAAAGCGTTGTCTTCTTTTTCAACCAGCCAGAAAACATCGAACTCATGAATAAACTGAGAGAGGCGGGCTTAAACTTCTCTTATGAGAGACAAGCGAAACCTGGTGAGCTTCCCCTGGCAGGTCAGACCTTTGTCCTCACAGGAACTCTGTCAAAGTTTACGAGAGAAGAGGCCTCTGAGATCATCGAAAACCAGGGGGGAACGGTCACCTCCTCTGTCAGTAAAAAAACGACATATGTTGTGGTGGGCGAATCTCCTGGATCTAAAATCGAGAAAGCTCATAAATTGGGAATTCCCACGCTGGGAGAGAAAGAATTCTCGAAGCTTGTTGGAAAAGATTAGCTCTTCTTTTTTTTCTTACTTAAAGAGAGTACTCCCTTCAATCCTTTTTTCTTGACAGAAGTTACTGCCAAACCTAGAGCTTTGAGAGCCACTTCATGTTCCGGTTCTATATCTAATGCTTTTTTGAACTGTCTTCTGGATTTAACAGTGAGACCTTCCAGGCTGTAAAACTCCCCTAAGGCGACATAATGTTCCGGATTCCAGGGTTCTAACTCAATTGTTTTAAGAAAGTCTTCCTCCGCTTTCCCGCGAAATAACGGAACTTTGGTCTCAGTTTTTGCGAGAAAAAGATGATAGTTCGCTTCACTTCTTTTTAACTTGATCGCTTCTTCAAAAAAAACCAACGCCTCTTCATATTTTCCCCTATTGAACAGGCCTTTTCCCTGTCTGAACTTACTTTCGGCATTCTTTTCCAACTCCCTCCTATCCAATCCGGCAGGAGCATCTAACTTGGCATCATAGTCCTGTTTTTCCTTCTCATTACTGAAAGTCTGGAACGCTATTGTGATGTGACCAAACACTTCCTCAACCATCTCTTTTGTTTCCTTGGGAAGATCCCGATCGAAACGGTCCGGATGGTATTTTCTAGCCATTTCAAAGTAAGCCTTTTTTATCTCTTTTTGAGAGGCTTTTTTGGGAACGTCCAAAATCTGATAATAATTCATTGTGTTGATATTCTTTCTTAACTTTTCCAGATCCGCAATTTTATTCTTTATCTCATCATCGATGATTTTTGGAGCCTTCTTTTCTTCCGCAGCTGCCTTTTTGACTTTTTCTTTTTCCAGAACTGCCGGTTTCCTTACTTTTTCTTTTTTCGGGGCTTCAACTTTTATATCCTTTTTCCTCTTTGGAAGAACCGCTTTTCTTGGCTTTTTCTCCTTTTCCGGCACTTTCTCTTTAGCCTCAGCCTCTTTCACATCGATGAGATTCAAACAGTAAAAAAGATACATGCTTTTCCAGAAAAACTCGGGATTAGAACCAGAGAGCTGGAAAAGGTCTCCAGCTGTAGTGCTTCCATCGATGGCTTCTAGCAGTCCCTTCTCTTCTTTCGTCAACCGGTCCATACACTCTTTCTTATTAAAAAAGAGGACTTTATCCTTCAAATGCGATTCCAACTCAGGATTGAAGTCCATGCGCCTGATGCCTTCTTCGATCAGGTCTGGAACATTCATTTTGTATTCGAATTTCCTCTTGCCCAGGCTCTTTCTCGCCTGGAAACCATATTTTCCGAAAAAAAACGGGAACGTGTTCAAGGTGACTTCTCTCATTTGAAACATCAAGCCATCATTCAAATCTTCCTTGGTGAGAAGGCCTTCTTCGATTAAGGTTTTTCCTATGCTCTGCATCGGGTCGATGTACTCATCGATTTTAGTAAAGGTTTCAATGGATATCTTCCCCAATCTAAGCAGTATTTCTCCGAGAAGCTCCTGAGGGTGAGTCGTCTTGACCATAACTAAAACTCCCCTCTGAAAAAAGAGGTATCTCTGGAGGCCCTTCTGCTTGTAGACTAGGCAACCGTTCTTTTTATTGAAGTGAACATCTCTGAGGTAATTTCCAATATGTTCCATTTTAAATTGATAATAATATTATACAAAATGACATCAAAATGCAAAGCCAAATCTGAGGATTTTTTCCCTTCAAGATTAAACAATCTCATTCCTTATGCAGGAACGATCCCACTATTTGAAAATCAGAGGAAATTGTGGTAACTTTTCCACCATGAAAGTCGCTCTGGCGCAGATTTCTCCCCATCTAGGCAGCTTGAAAAAAAACCTTGATATCCATCTCCAAACCATTGAAAAAGCAAAAAAGAAAAATGCTGACCTCCTGATTTTTCCTGAGCTCAGTCTCACTGGTTACACCCTTATGGATATGGTAAGCGAAGTCTCTCTGATTCCTGAAAAAGATCCAATCTTCAAGAAGCTCAAAGCGGAAAGCCAGGAACTCTCGCTTGTTGTGGGATTCGTAGAGGAAATGGATAAAGGTCTTTTTTACAACTCCGCCGCTTTTTTATCTGGGGGCAAAATTCTCCACGTTCACAGAAAAGTCTTTCTTCCCACTTTCGGGATGTTCGATGAAGCGAGGTTTTATGCGCAGGGCAAAAATTTCCACACTTTTCCCACACCTTTTGGAAAGGCAGGGATGATGATCTGCAGGGACTTCCTCAGTTATGGCGCCAGTTATCTGCTTTTCGCAGGCGGAGCAGAAATCATTATCGTGCTGAGTGCAGCTCCTGGCCGAGGGACAGCTCAGGCAGAGGCCTACGAAACGAGTCAAATGTGGGAAATAATGGGAGAAGCCATCTCCCGCTTCTCCACCGTGTTCCTGGTTTACTGCAACAGGGTAGGGTTTGAGGATGGAAAACACTTTGCGGGCGGTTCATTCATTTTCAATCCCGCGGGAGAAATGATAGCCAGGGCCAAATACATCGACCAAGATTTCCTCCTTTACGAGATCGATATGAATGAAGTCCGCGAAATCCGCAAAAAATGGCCCTACAAAAGAGATGATAAACCAGAAATCATACTTGAAGCCCTCAAAAGGACTGTCAGCAAATATGAAGATTAACGAGCCTTTTGTAGAAAAAGTTCTCACCGCATTCATCAAGGAAGAACTCAACAAATTCAACTTTAAAAAAGGAATCTTTGGTCTATCCGGTGGTCTGGATTCAACTGTTTGCGCCTTTCTCGTTTCAAAGGCGTTGAAATCCACAAACACTATCGCCCTTATCCTGCCCTACGGAAAATCTTTCAGCGAGGATGTGAAGGATGCTCAGGAAACAAGTCGGCGTTTGGGTTTAAAATCAAGAACAATTGACATCTCACCCATGGTCGATGCGTATTACTCAAGATTTCCGACCAAAAACAGGATCGAAATGGGCAACAAGATGGCCAGGGAGAGGATGTCCATCCTGTATGACCATTCTTCCAGGGAAAAAGCCCTGATCTTAGGAACAAGTAACAAAACTGAACTTCTGCTGGGTTACGGAACAATCCATGGGGATATGGCCTGTGCGATTAATCCTTTAGGTGACCTGTACAAAACTCAAATCAGACAGCTTGCACTCCACCTGGGAGTGCCTGATAAAATCATGAAAAAATCACCTTCTGCCGGTCTCTGGGAGGGCCAGACAGACGAAAAGGAGCTCGGCCTCAATTACGACGATATTGACCAAATTCTCTTTTTACTGGTTGACAAGAGGATGCCCAAAAAAGACATCATCGCCTCAGGATTCAAGACTGAAGCCATCGATAAAATTATCCGGCTGATGAAAAATTCTGAATTCAAAAGAAAACTTCCTCCCATACCCAAAATATCGTCCCGAACCATCGGCCATGACTTCCTCTATCCTTACGATTGGGACAGATGAGCCATGCAAGGGGAAAGCCCAGGAAGCAAACCCTCAGGAATCCTGTATGTGGTCGCAACCCCGATAGGAAATCTCGAGGACCTGACATTCAGGGCGTTGAGGATCCTTAAAGAGGTATCCCTCATAGCCTGTGAGGATACCCGTCACACAAGAAAGCTCCTGACTAAATACAGCATAAAAAAAACTCTCATAAGCTATTATCATCCCAGAGAAGACCAGAAAATTCCTCAAATCATGAATCAAATCAAAAAGGGAAAAGATGTGGCCCTGGTCACAGACGCAGGAACCCCGGGTATATCTGACCCAGGCTATCCTCTTATCAGAGAAGCTCTTGCGCAGAAGATACGAATTATTCCTGTTCCCGGCGCCTCTGCATTGACTGCAGCCCTCTCTGCAGCTGGACTTCCAACCCACAGATTCCTGTTTCTCGGCTTTCCTCCCCCTAAAAAAGAGGCCACAAGAAAGCTTCTTTCCTCCGTAAAGGCTAAAAAATCAACACTTGTCTTCTATCTCCCCACCCGAAGACTTCTTTTTTTTCTCCAGACTGCCCTGGAAACCATAGGAAACAGAGAGATCGTTATCGCAAGAGAGATGACGAAAGTTCATGAGGAATTCATCAGAGGAACAGCGGAAGAACTTGTTAATAAGCTGAAAAAAAAGGAGTTAAAGGGCGAAGCCACAGTGCTCATCAAAGGATCTGAGCATTAGGGAACGTCCCCATATAGATTCAGGCTTGAGCCACTGTTATGGCTCTGATTTCCTTAGCTCCTGCCTTTCTCAACACTGAGCTGCATTCTTTGACAGTAGAGCCAGTTGTATAAACATCGTCCACAAGAATGATGGTCTTTCCTCTTATCCTATCCTCATCCACAACACGGAATGCTCCAGAGACATTCTCTTCCCTCTCATCCATCTCGAGCAAAGTCTGAGGAGGCACATTCTTCACTTTTGCCAATACGCCCTCTTCCAGTTTTATTCCTCTGAGCCTGGCCAACTCTCCGGCAATGACCTTTGCCTGATTAAAACCGCGCATTTTTTTCCTTTTGGGATGAAGAGGCACGGGGATGATAACGTCTGCTTCCCACCAGATATTTTCTTCTTTTCCAAGAGTTCGTAAAATGAGATGCGCAAAATTACCACCCAGAACTTGGAAACAGCGGTATTTGTACAGAAGGATCGCATCTTTCAGTTTTCCCCTGTATCGGCCGTAAGAACGATGGTACGTGAAGGGAGGTCTGGCTGCTGTGCATTCCTGGCAGAGGTGAGGCTCGACACTCCCCTCAAAGAAGTGACCACAGCACAAACAGTAAGATAAGGAATAGGGAATCATGCTTTCCCAGCAGGAACGGCAGATGATTCTCTCCTCAGGAAGCTCCAGCAAGGAAGAGCACAGCTCACAAAAGGAAGGGAAAAGAATGAGCTCAGCTAATTTGGATAATGAGGAAATTTTCTTCCGGAGAGAAGATATCAAGATTCTTCTTCTTCCTCCTTTTCCTGGCACTCGATGCAGTGAGGGGCCCAGGAAACGGCATCCAGTCTTTTTTTATTGATGTTTTTCTGACACCTCTGGCAGATTCCATATTCATCCTTGTCAATCCTGTTCAAGGCTTCATCTATCAGGAGTAACTGCTTCCGTTCAGTATTAGAAAGGCTCAACAGGAATTCTTTGGTGTAAGAACTTTCTGCCTTATCGGCGAGATCCTGGGCAATCCCCGTCTCAATTTCTTTGCTCTCGCTGTAGGCTTCGCTCAGTATGGCGGTTATCTCGTCCTTTTTCACCATTAATTTTTTTTTGTATTTCTCTCTTTCGGCTTTATTCAAAATTCCCCCCTATTTAGCATATTGTCTTCCCTTAATGACCATTAAGGATCGGTATATCTGCTCCAGAAGCATGATACGACTCAACTCATGAGAAAAAGTCATTTGAGAAAAAGAGAGAAGAGCGTCTGCTCTCTTCAGAATCCTATCCTCTAATCCCAGAAATCCTCCAACAACAAAAGTGATGGCTCGGGCTGAACTTGAAGAAATCTTCTTCACAAATCGAGCAAATTCGTCAGAACTCATCTCTCTACCCTCATGATAGAGGCAAATAATATAATCATTTTTAAAGTGTTTTTCAAGCTCTAATGCCTCGATTTTTTTGATTTTCTGGGCGAATTTTTCGGGAATACCTTTGGCTGCTTTTGTTTCGACAACCTCGACGTTCTCTATCTGGTTGATCCGCTCCAAATAGAACGCCTGCAGATTTCTGATATCTCTGTTGCGCGTTTTTCCCGGCCATAAGATTCTTATTCTCATGCAATGCTACTGAATCCATCCCATTTATCTAAATGCAATCGATCTCTCAAAAAAATTGTCCATAAACAATAATGATTAAAAATTAAAATGTCAATATTTTTTTAAAAAGAGTAAAAATGAGGATCAATAGGCGTGTTTAGGAGCATCCCCCCATAATTTTTCCAAAGAATAGTACTCACGCGCCTCTCTGGAAAAGACATGTACAATGAAGCTTCCAAAATCCATTAAAATCCAATCCGCGCGCTCTCTGCCCTCAATGCTCAAGGGCTTGATATTTTCTTTCTTCAATTCCATCTCGATATTCTCGTAGATGGCCTTATTCTGCCTTGAAGAATTGCCATGCGTGATGATGAAGAAATCCGTGAAGGACGCGATTCCTCTCAAATCCAGTACAACAAGCTCCTCGCCTTTTTTTGCGAGGCTGGCTTTGATCGAAGTTTTCACATCAGAGGGCAAACTCCTCTTGGTCATTCTTTTTTTTGGCTTTTCATCTGTCATGATTTAACTCTGATAAAGATTATTTTCCTTAATATAGGATACTACCACATCCGGAACCATCGTCTTAACAGATTCGCCTCTTCTGAGCTTTTTGCGAATGTCCGTCGATGCAATATTTAAAGCATCAATCGGCATAAGAAAAATTCTGAACTTGAGAAGCGCATCATCATTTATGATTTCAGGTTCAGGAAGTTCGAGCATTTTTTCTCGATGCATTCCACTGAATGCCGTCTCGGCATCTATCAATTGAAATCCTGGCCGGCTGATAACCACAAAAAAACACTGTTCAAGGACATTCTCATGATTTTTCCAGGTGTCGATTTCTAAAAAGGCATCGACACCGAGAACAAAGAATGTTTTCGCCTTCGGATAAAGTTTTTTTATCTTTCCCAATGTTATGATCGAATAGGATTTCTCTTTCGCATCGACCTCTATAGAAGAGGGGGCAAAATGAGGATAGGAACGAAGAGCCAACTCGACCATCTTCAGGCGATGGGCAGGAGAAGTGATCTCAACAGAGTCTTTATGAGGAGGAATATACGAAGGAATGAAAAGAATTTTATCCAGGAGCAACCTCTTTTGGACAATTTCCGCTGCTCTCAAGTGCCCTGAATGGATAGGATTAAACGTGCCACCAAAGAGCCCGATTCTCTCCTCTTTCATGAACTTACTCTGATTTTTCCTTTATTTTGTCCAGTGTATTTGCCATTTCTTCTACCAGCTTTCCTAATCCTTCTTTTTTAAGCGCTGAGATGGCGAAAAAAGGCATCCCTTCTTTCCGGGCAAGTTTTTTCATTTCCTCTAATCCATTCTTTTTCCCTTTGAGAAGATCTATCTTGTTCACAGCAAAAATCTGATGCCTTTTGATCAATTTCGGACTGAATGCTTCAAGTTCTCTCATGACGATCTTAAAATCCTGAACAGGATCCCTCTCTGTATAAGGGGAAATATCGATCAGGTGAAGTAATATTTTTGTTCGTTCCACATGCTTCAGGAATTGAGTGCCCAGGCCGTGGCCAAGATGTGCTCCATCTATCAATCCGGGTATATCAGCGATGACGAAACTCCGCAGTTCATCCACATCCACAACTCCTAAATTGGGAATCAATGTTGTGAAAGGGTAATCGGCAATGGCAGGCCTGGCTGCGGAAATTCTGGATATCAGAGTGGACTTTCCCACATTCGGGAATCCGACAAGTCCGACATCCGCAATCAATTTGAGCTCAAGGATGAACTCCTTCTCTTTCCCTTCCTGGCCTTCTTTCCACTCTCTGGGTGCTCGATGGATCGACGAAGCAAAAGAAGCATTGCCTCTCCCCCCTTTTCCACCTTTAACGATCAAGAATTTTTGGTCCGGAGATACAAAATCAAAAAGAATAGCGTCCCCATCCTTTTCTTTGACCGTGGTCCCGACCGGAACCCGCAAACTCAGGTCTTTTCCTCTTTTTCCCTGGCGGTTCCCGCCCTCTCCATGGGCTCCTTTTCGGGCATTATTTATGGGGTGAAACCGAAAATAAGCAAGCGTATGGAGGTTTTCGTCTGAAATGAGATAAATGCTTCCCCCGTCTCCTCCTCGGCCGCCGTCAGGACCGCCTCGAGGAACTCCCCTTTCCCTCCGAAAACTCACACAACCGTTTCCGCCTTTACCTGCACGAAGGGTTGCTTTGACCTGGTCAACGAACATATTATGCGGAGCAAGAACCTCCTAGGCAGGGATCACAGAAACAAACTTGGCCTTTTTTCCCTTTTTCTCAAAAAGGACCGTCCCTGTGGTCTTGGCAAAGAGTGTATCATCCCTCCCTCTTCCCACGTTCATTCCAGGTTTAAACGGCGTGCCTCTCTGGCGCACAAGGATAGAACCTGCTGTAACAAACTGTCCAGCAAACCGTTTGACTCCCAGCCTCTTGGAATGGCTATCTCTTCCATTTTTTGCGCTTCCACCTGATTTTTTATGCGCCATTCTATTTCTCCTTCTTTTTTGTTTTTGTCTTGGCCTTGGCTGTGGCCTTCACAGCAGGTTTCTTTTTTTCTGTGGCTTTGACTTTTGGCTTCTCCGCCTTAGCTGCTGCGGGTTTTCCTGGAGCTTTGGATACCTTCTTGGCCTGAGCTTCCTTCTCCTCTTTTTTTGGAGCTTCTTTTTTCACTTCTTTTGTTTTTGGTGCACTCACAACTTTCTTTACTTCCGCAGCAGGTTTTTGGGCTTCCTTTTTGACCTCTTCGGCTGGTTTCTTAGGGGCCGCTTTGAGGCTTGAAACAATCTGTTCGATCTTTACTCTGGTGAGCTCCTGGCGATGCCCTCTTTTTTTCTTGTACTGTTTCCTTCTTTTCTTCTTGAAAACGATAACTTTCTTGTCCTTGAAATTCTCAACAACCTCAGCTTTGACTAGAGCATTTTTGACATGCGGCATCCCGATCAACGTCTTTCCTTCCTCATCGATCAGAAGAACCTTGTCAAAAGTGACTTTCTGGCCTTCCTTTATCTCGAGTTTTTCAACGGCAAGCACATCGCCTTTCTGGACTCTGTACTGTTTTCCGCCTGTTTCAATAACAGCAAACATCTTCTCTACCTCTATTCTTATGCAAAATTTGGGGATTCTAACTTTAGCATATGACTATTTTTATGTCAACTGACTGTACTCGTTCATATGATTAGTGACGCTTAGAGTTTTGAGATTCCAGCCAGAGCTTATGATATTCAGCTGGTGTAAGATAATCAAGAGATTGATGAGGTCGAACGTGATTGTACGTATGCTCCCATCTCTCAAGCTGTTTATTATGCTCTTCCATCGTGTGCCCTATCGTTTCCACTTCATAAAATTCCTCCCGATACATTCGGTTTGCTCGTTCCACATAGCCGTTTAATTTTGGTGATCGAGGAGGTATGACAAAAAGCAATATCTGGCGATCTTGGACAGCTTCTTCAAAGTCCTTCTTAAACTCTGATCCTCCATCGATCTGGATGGCTTTGATTTTAAAGGGAAACTTGGTCTCCAAATACTCTAAAAAGCGTGCTGCGGCAAAACTCGTCTGTCGCCTGAAGGCCCGAGCACCGTCCCAACGGCTCACCAAATCTCGGGCACTAAAATGATACCTGACATCGTTAGACATCAGTTGCAGCTTTAGCGTATCCATTTGAACCAGATCTCCTGGAGAGTTAATCGTATAACCTTTCGGCATCCGTACTGCATAACGGGGCTTGCGCCGTCTCTTTCGAGCCAGCTTTGCCAAACGCACATTCTCAGGCTCTCTTAAAAGCCCCCTGGCCTTCAACCGGTTCATCACTCGCCCCACTGTTGAGGCCGAGACCTCTAGGCCTTCCTTCCTGAGCAACACGGCCAATTTATCTTTACCCCATCTTGGATACTGCTCTCGAAGCTTCTGGATCCTCTCTACTACCTTAACTGGAGTCTCGGGCCGACGGACCTTATATGGCCTGTGAGAGCCCGATTCCAATGTCTTAAGATCATAAGGATCGTAACGGTTTTTCCAACGATAAAAAGTCTGAGGCGAAATGCCATAATAGCGACATGTCAGTCGAGCGTTGTGGTATCGATCATAGTGTTCCATCCAGCGCAGTCGTTTGGCCGCTTCCTTTGATATCGTTCCTTGTCGTACTAAAGATGAAAGATATTGAGAGCCCGGAAAGATAGCTCCATATGTGCTTGTTGCTCTTATACTCATAGTAACACCATTTTAACCTAGCTAAGGTGTCACTAATCAATCTGAACGAGCTCACTGACTCCATCGAGTATTTCTTGACAAAAAAGTCTCTTTTCTCTAACTTAATGAAGTCCTTCCTAGATAAAAAAATGGAAGAAACGGGCGGTTAGCTCAGCGGTAGAGTACCGGTTTTACACGCCGGGTGTCACTGGTTCGAATCCAGTACCGCCCACCAGAGAATCTCTCTCATTGTCAGGGGAAAATAGGCTTTTTAAATATTTTCCCTTTTAAGCACCGTTAGCCGTAATTGGGCGTTTTTTAGCAAAATCTGTTACATATCCGTTACACGGGGATAAGTCTATATTTGATTTCTATGGACGCAAGGGACTTAAAATCCTCTGGGAAGAAAATCTTAGTTTTTTCGTAACGTAAGTAGAGCCAGCAACTTACTGAAAAATCAAGGAGTTAAAGAAAATTGGGGTGTATTGTATTATTCCAAATATCTGTATTGTTTGTATTAAACTGGACGGGAAGGTGACACAGTCGGTGATACAGCTAGTAGCGGGCTAAGGACAGAATGGACTTTCATTCGCAATTAGACTTTTCTCAATTTAAAAAATTTTATGGCTAGTATGAGAAAAACCAGAGAAAAGAGGAAAAGGATGAGTATATTTAAAGAGACAGCTTTGAGGTCATAGCCAAAGAAGATTAATTTATGGAAAGCATCCATAGCCCAGCCAGTAGGAAATATGTAGCTTACTTTTTTTATTCCTTCAGGGAAAATCTCCATGGGCATCCAGCAGCCGCCCAATGCAGCCATGAGATTGGCAAAAAGTATGTTGATAATGATTAAAATTTCTTCTTTCTTGATGATACTTCCCAACATGACACTCATGCTTGATATAGTTGCGCAGAAGAAAAACGAAACGAGAAAGAGCGCAAAGATTGAACTTCCTAAGTAAGTTTTAAAAATAATCTTGCCTGCTATAAACATAATAGTTATTTGAAGCATCCCCAGGAAAAGTCGGCTTGCCCATTTGCCTCCAATGATAGAAGAGAAAGAGGCGGGGCTTAAATAAATTCTTTCCAATTGACCTAATCTGCGCTCTTCAAGGAGGTTAATGCCACCATACATAAGCACAGTGAAGAGAATGAACAT
>DAOVAM010000111.1 GCA_030671065.1 Candidatus Aminicenantota bacterium | reverse complement strand
CATTGTGATCTCATCGGGAATGATCATATGGTAAAAATCGATGAAGCCCAGCACGATCATTGCGCTGGCAAAAAGACAGGAGGCGAAGAAAAAGAAGCTCAGTGAGTGTTGGAAGTAGATGAGGACAAAGCTCAGCGGAGTTAAGAATTCGACTAAAGGATAGGAAAAAGGGATTTTAGCCTTGCAGTACCGGCATTTCCCCCCCAGAGTTAGATAAGAGATGATGGGGATGTTGTCGTACACCTTGATCTTCTTCCGGCAGTGAGGGCAGGAAGAGGCGGGCTTGACGAGGCTCATATCACGGGGAATGCGGTAGATCAGGACATTGAGGAAGCTTCCCCAGGCGAAGCCGAATACGATTATGATGATTATCTTTTCCATGGGATTGTCGGGGGCTTGACTTCTCCTTTCTGGGAGTCATACAGATAGTCTTTGTCGTCCATATCCTTCGGGATGGAATCCAGGAATCCGGCATAGACGAGCTTGCTCAGGTTTGAAGGAAAGCGGCCGAATTTTTCCTTGTATTTTGCGATGGCTTCCTGGAGTTTTTCTGTATCTATGGTTGCCTTGATGTTGTACAGGTGGTTTGAGGCCACTTGTTTTATCCGCATGTCCTCTGCTGTTTCGTAGATCTCGAGCCACTCTTTCATGGCTCTTTGGTAGTCTGTAGCCTTGAAGATGGAATCGGCATACAGCCGTCTGACGATGGGCGGGTATCCTTCAATGCTCATCGTTTTCTTGTAGTATTCCTGAGCCCGTTCATGGTCCTTTCGCATGAACTGAAGATAGTGGGCGGCCTGGTAGGGAAAGAACCATTCCTTTGGATTTTTCTCCAGGCCCATATCCAGGATTTTAATGCCAAGGTCCAGGTCTCCTGCCTCGTACACGGCGATGAAGGCTCCCACGTCGATGGGATCAAAGTAGAGAGGGTCCAGCTCAGCGATGATCGAGAAGATATGTTCCAGGTGAAGGTAACTGTCTGGAATCGTGTAGTCACCGTAATACTGGATGGCCCAGATGTAGATCAGGTCAGCCAGTAAAGAGGAATGGCCGAAGGTTACATACTTGAGGTATTTGCCCTCCGGAATATAGATAATGGAGGAACCGGGTATTTTTTTGCGCATGATCCGGTCAGTGAAGATCTTCAGGTTCATGAAAACGCCGCATGTCAGGATGAGAAAAAGCACGAGAAAGGCTGTGCTGAAACTTTTTTCACTCCAAAATTTTATTCTCATGACTCTCAGATGAAGTCTTTCTTCCTGAAGATAAGCAGGGCTATGGTCAGGACAAAAAGAGTGTAGAATATCCCGTAGAGCGCTGAAAACAGGAAAATCGACGGTGGGATAGGGAGATTGAGCACGATCTCTGTCTTGAAATTGAAGTTTTCAAGGTCCGGGAGAAATTGATACAGGGCCTGAGCCACAGCCTTCCCGAACCCGGGTTTAATTTTTATTATCAGGGTTTCAAGACCCCAGGCTGTATGGCCGATCAGGTAAAAGGCGAACGAAAAGATAGAGCTGAGTATGGGCGTGGAAAAACAGGAGAACAAAAGCGCAACAGAGGTGATCAAACAGAGTTCCAGGAAGATGTAGAGGATGGCGATGAGCATCTGCCATTCGATCTTGAAGGTGTGGAAAAAAATCAGCGCCAGAAAGATGATGCTCATCAGAAGAAGCATGATGAAGAGAGTCAGGACCAGCCCGAAAAATTTGCCCAGCAGGAACTGATAGCGGTGAATGGGCTTGGAGAGGAGTGTGTAAATGGTTTTTTTGTCTATTTCCTTGTAGACCAGTCCAGTCCCTATCAGGATGGCCATCAGAGCCCCGAAGAGAGACAGAGACGACAATCCGACATCTTTGATGACCTTAACCCGGTCCCCTATGGTCAGAAGAGCCAGCAGGCGCGAGAAACCGATGCAGATGACCGCAAAAAAAAGGATGAGGTAGAGAATCCTGTCCCGGATGGCTTCCTTGAGCGTGTGGAAGGCTATAGCTCGGATTTTCATTTCTGTTTCACCATTCCTACGAACAGGTCTTCCAGAGTCTCTGTCCTCGGGATCAGGGAATGGACTTTTCCTTTTTTGGATTGGACAAGTTCGAGGACTTTCTCGACGTTTTCTTCTTTGGACACCCTGAGAAGAATTCTTCCTGCTTTCTTTGTCACGGATTCTCCCAGGTTTTTGAGCTCTTTTTCCTCCACTCCGGAAAGATCGATCTCTGTAAACAGGATCTTTTCTGAGATCAAGTCTTTGAGGGTTCCCTGGTTGACGATCTCTCCGTTAACGATTATGGCTACCCGGTCGCATATCATTTCGATGTCCTGAAGAATATGAGAAGAGAGGAAGACCGTCTTCCCTTCCTCTTTGAGCTTAACGATGATGTCTCTGATCTCTTTCCTGCCAATGGGATCGAGGCCTCCCAGCGGCTCATCCAACAGGACAAGCGATGGGTCGTTGAGCAGAGACTGGGCCATTCCAATTCTCTGCAGCATGCCCCGAGAAAATTTCCGGAGCTGTAAATCTGCCGAAGGTTCCAGGCCGACGATCTGGAGGAGGTGTTTGATTTTTTCTTCACGCTCTTTTTTCTTAATGAGGAACAGTTGGCTGTAGAAGTAGAGGAACTCTGAGGCTGTGAGATGGTCGTAGAAATACGGATTTTCAGGGAGAAACCCGGTTTGAGCTTTAGCCTGGAGGGAAAGATAGGAATGACCGAACAGTTCGATCTTTCCTTTGTCTGGAAATATCAGGCCGAGGATGCACTTGATGGTCGTGGTTTTGCCAGCGCCGTTCGGTCCGAGGTAGCCGAAGATCTCACCTTGATTCACAGAAAGGGAGATACCCTTCAGGATTTTCGTTTTTTTCGGGATGAATCCCAGCGAGAAAGTTTTGTGGAGGTCCTCGATGTTGAGTGCGATGGCCATTGAATTCTTTTCTATTATACGGAATTTGCCTGTTATTTCAAATTTTCTTCGAAGAGCCTGAAGATTCGTTTATACTCATCGGCCCAGGAAGAGCCATTGTGGAAAGAATGGCCTTCCACAGGGAAGATAGCCACTTCCCAGTTCTCTTTTCTGAGTTCGATCAAACGCTGCGCCAGTCTCACTGTATCCTGGAAGTGGACATTAGTGTCCACCATGCCATGGCAGATGAGGAGCGCGCCTTTGAGACCTTCCGCAAAATAGATCGGGGAGCTCTTCTTATAGGCCTCGGTATCTTTGTGAGGAAGATTGAGAATGTCCACTGTGTATCCTGGATGGTAATGGGCCCAATCGGTGACCGGTCTGAGAGCTGCCCCAGCTTTGAATACATCGGGAGCCGTGAACATGGCCATCAGGGTGAGAAATCCACCATAGCTTCCGCCGTAGGTGCCGATTCTTTCCGGATTCACGTTGAATTTTTTGACCAGGAATCTGGCGGCATCGACTATATCATCCAGGTCTTTTCCCCCCATGTGCCGGTAGATGGCTGTCCGGCAGTCCCGACCGTAGCCCGCGCTCCCTCTGTAATCGACATCCAGGACAAGATAGCCCTTTTTCATGAGTATGTTGTGGAACATATATTCCCGGTAATAGCTGCTCCATCCTCTGTGGGCGTTCTGGAGATACCCGGCGCCGTGGATGAAGATGACAGCTGGTCTTTGAGAGTGCCATTTTTCAGGTTTATAAAGCCTGGCATAGACATCTACGCCGTCGCGAGCCTTGAAAGTGATGATTTCCGGGTCGTGCCAGTCAAAAGAGCGGAATTCTTTAGGGGTGGAAAGCGTGATCTGTTGCGCTTCGGCCTGGGGTTTATTCGGCTGAAAATAGAGTTCAGGGGGCCGGTTGCTGTAGGAGTGGATAATAGCCAGAAACGATTCGTCAGGTGAGAGGATGGTTTCGTTCTGTCCTTTTAAGGAAGTGATCTTGGTGCGTTTTCCGCCATCAACCGGCATGGAATAGAAGTGAAGTTCTCCGGGGTGATCTTCGTTCGTTGTCAAAAACCATTTTTTTCCATCCTCAGAAAGCTGAGCTCTCGAGACTTCGAATTCCCCTTTGGTGAGCCTCTTTTTCTTTTTCCCGTCTACAGATGCTTTGTACAGATGAGCGTAGCCATCCTTCTCGGATATGTAGAAGAGGTGCTGGCTGTCCGGACACCAGGAAACACTGGTCAGACCGAATCGCCCGATCCAGGCGTCATCATGAACATGCTCGATCACAGAGGTTTTTCCGTCTTTGGGATCGAGAAGGAGAAGCCAGGTGTCTTTCCGGTCCTCAGAGCTGGCCGTCAGAGCGCATTTTTTTCCGTCCGGAGACCATAAGACTTGATACGAGTAGATCTCTCTTTCCCCCTGGCCGTAGTCCGCCCAAATGACTTCTCCAGTGGAAACATCCATGATTCCGGTTTGAGAAGTGCTGGATGACTCGGCTGCCTTGGTATGGGAATTGATTGTCTCAGCGTATCCGGTTCGCGTCACGTAATTGGGGACGATTGTCCGTTTCACTTCAGGCATCCTCTCTGAAGATACAAACGTGACGTATTTTTCATCGGGAGAGAGAGTGAAGCTGAATATGGACTGGCCTTCTATGAGGAAGAACGGTTTTCTCCTGGTGCCACTGCCTAAGGAGGGGAACATGTCCATCCGGCCCGTCCCTCTCCGGGGCTTGCTGAATTCCTGGAAAAGCTCTTTCTGCTGGTCGCTGTACCATTTCTCCACCTCACCCGGCTTTTTTCTCGGCGGAGGAGTTCTATCGGTAAAAGATGTCATCTGGCGCAAACTGTTGTCTGTGAGTGAGAGGAGAAAAAGGTTGTTCTGGTAAGTGAAATAGATTTTTTCCTCGTCTTGAGTGAAATTGGCGCTGGATTCTCGGTCGTCGGTGAAAGTGAGCTGCGTGATTTTTCCTGTCGGGATGTCCAGAATGCTGATGTCACCGTTGCGAACGAGGAGTGCCTTCTTCTTTTCCCTGTCAAAATTTATCTCCATGCCGAAAGAGAAACGGGAAAAGCGGGAATAAGATGCACGAGAAGAGAAAGGAGGGAGTTTGAGCATGTCTTCGGCCTCTATCTTCTGAGGAGTCAGGTTGGATGGAGTTATCGCATAGAATTCGCTTTTTTCTTCTCCTGGCATCTGCCAGCGAAAATAGAGCTTTTTTCCGTCTACTGACCACATGATGCTCGACGGAGCAGTGCCGATGAGCTCAGGGCCTTTCATGATGTTATCGATTGTCAGTTGAAAATCTGCTGGTCTCGTGTCTTTGTCCTGAGTGAAGGTCGCTCCAGAAACTGTGATGATAATCAGAAAAATCAAAAAAAGATGTTTTCTTGTTCGTCGGATCATCTGAACCTCCATAATTTAAATTTTTGAATGAGCTTTTTTTCTGAATTGTTCATATAAAAAAAGAGGACAGGCAATTTTTTTAAAAAAAAGTAGCCTGTAGCACTTGCTCGATAATTTGGTAACACTTTTTGAATGTCATTGCGAGCAAAGCGTGTCAATCCTATTAAAATGTCATTGCGAGGAACAAAGTGACGTGGCAATCTCATAAAAAGGATATCTTTATTTCTGTATTGACTTTATTTTACCTTTTGAGATTGTCACGCTTTGCTCGCAATGACATTTTTATCTTCTGTATCGTTAGTAAGAGTTACTTAATTACTGAACACAAGCACCTTCCCTTTTATCATCTTTATTAATCGGGAAGAACATGCTTCAGTGTATCCGGATTGATTGTGATGTAAAAATCACTTCCAAGATAGAGAAGGGGCTGGACTTTGCCCGTATCCAGGACTCCTTCTGAGTTGAAGTTTTTCTCTTCTTCATGGATAGCCAGGACTTCGCCCACAAAAAGGTCGTGATCTCCGTAAGCTCTGATATCGGTCAGCTTGCATTCGAACGAGACATAGGCGTCCTCAAGAATGGGAGATTGGATGATTTTGGCTGGAGAGAGTTTGACCTGATACTCCTTCATCTTATCCATCTCATGCCCTGATTTTCTTCCCATCTGGGCAGAGAGTTTCACCCGGTCAGCGCTGATGAAATTCACAGTGAATTCCCGGGCTTGAGAGATAACCTGGTGGGTGAATCTTTTCTTGGAGATCAAAACGCCGAAGAGGGGAGGATTGAAGGAAAGAGCAGTATGCCAGGCACAGGCCATATAATTGAGCTGGTTTTGAGCGTGTGCGCCCACTACAGCCACACTGTATGGATAAAAGTACTGAAAATTTTCGATCCGAGTGATTATTTTTTTCATCACCACCTCCCTGAGTTTTAGCCTGGGGCCGATTCAAACATTCAAGACATTTTTATGTTTAATCCAACCCTTTTATTTTTCTGGCATTTTGGAGAAGCCACTCCTGGGTGAACACATGTTCTCTGTCCAGCGCGAGATGCAGCTTGAGTTGATCCTGGATTTCCCCCTCCGGAACAAGAGTGATGAGCTTTTCGTATTGGGCGACAAGAGCTTCTTCAGCGGGTATGAGTGTCTCCAGGGCAGAGAGACGGTTGGTTCCTGGATAAAGGTCAGGCATGGGCTTGAGGCTCTTCTCCACACCCGCGGCGTCTTTCTCCGCGTTTTCGATCTGGACGACGTCTCCCATTTTTATCAGGATTCCGGAGTTCTTGTCCCAATGTCTCATATGGTCGATAGAGTTTTTAAACAGACGCTGGTTGAGGTCCTGGTGTTCACTGAAGAGAATGACGTATTTCAGATACCGGTGCAGGAGTTCGTTCTCCAGACGCATGATCTCGTGAAGAAGCAGCACTTCTTCTCTTCCGGCTTTCTCCGGGTCGGGCTGGAAGCAGAGGGCGTCTTCTGCTCCTTCCTTTTTCATTGCATCCATCATTGCAGCAAACTGCTCGGAATGCCTCACTTCATCATAAGAAATGTTGAGGATCATGTTCTGGATTTT
>DAOVAM010000271.1 GCA_030671065.1 Candidatus Aminicenantota bacterium | reverse complement strand
CGCTCCTCTCTTGATCGCTGGCAGAATTTGGATGGAACCCACATCCTTTAGAAAGATGGGAGTCCCTTGGTAGTTGGCAATCACGACCGTCTCAAGGTCTTCAAGGGTTTGAATAAGGCCGATGCTTCGGATGATGTATTCTTCTTTTCCCTTGGTGATGAAGCTGGCGCCGATATTCTGGTTGTTTTTTCTGACTTTTTCGCTGATGTCAGTGATTGTGAGATTGTACTTGAGAAGGGATTGAGGATTGATGAGGATTTGAAATTGTTTAATGTCTCCTCCGATGCTCAAGACCTGGGAGACTTCGGGCACGGATTTCAATTCGTATTTCACCAGCCAGTCCTGGATTGTCCTGAGCTCAAGAGGAGAATGAGCATCCCCCTCGAGATAATAAAGATAGACCAGCCCCAGTCCTGTCGCAATAGGCCCTAAAACTGGATTGTGGGCCTGGGCGGGAATACTTTCTCTGGCTTCTAGAAGACGCTGAGAGACGAGCTGTCTAGCCCAGTAGATATCGGTCTTATCCTCAAAATAGACATTGACTATGGAGAGAGCAAAAGTGGAAAAAGATCGGATATTCTTGACTCGAGGTAATCCGAACATCGAGGATTCGATGGGATAAGAAATGAGTCTCTCTATTTCTACAGGAGCCATGCCTTCAGCTTCAGTGTAGACCTGGACGAGGGGCGGAGAAGGATCCGGAAAAACATCGATCGGGAGCCTTTGGAAGGCAAGAAACCCAAAAACAGCCATGAGTGCGGTGGCTAAGACAATGAACAGTCTCTGCTTGAGAGAAAAGTTTATGACATTAGATATCATCTGGCCTGATCACTTGTTTAAAATCATATTGTTTGACTAATGGACATGCGTTTGTCCGAAAGTCCCTTTGTTGAGCTCTGCCTTGAGTTTGAAAGCTCCTTGGATGACGATTTTTTGGCCTTCTTCTAAGCCAGAAGCGATGATCCTCCTGTTCCCAATTTTTTTCCCTAATTCGATATGCTGGACTGCGAATACATCTTTTTCTTCGAGGATGAATACTATTTTTTCCCCATCCAGAGTTTGGACGGCCTCTTCTGGGACAGCAAGGAACTTTTGTCCATCAGCCTTGTTTTTGACCATTCCCTGGATGTACATGTTCGGCTTGAGCATCCTTTTGTCGTTTTTCACTTCGACTCTGATTTTTATTGTCCGCAGCTTCTCATCGATAGTGTCACTGATATGAGTGATTTTTCCAGTGAATTCTCTGTCAGGATGGAGAGTCGAGAGGATTGTGACCTGGCTGTCTTTGCTGATGAAGGGCAAATCTTTCTCGTAGGCATCCAGAAGAGCCCACAGAGTGCTGAGGTCAGAGGTTGTGAAGAGGACTTTGTTCGGTTCGACATGCTCTCCGATGATGATGTCTCTGAAGATGATCGTCCCTGATAAAGGAGAGGGGACAGGAAGATAGGGATCTGCGAGCTCGCAGAGATCGTCCTCAGGGCTTCTGGAGGCACATTTCTGTATGAGTTCATCCGTTTGCTCATGATCCATCCCGTAAGAATGAAGGATGGCCCCGAGCCCGCCGACTTCAGTAGAGAGTTTCTCGTACTCGGCCTCTCTTCTTAAAAATTCCCTTTCCTCGAGAGCCTTTTCTTTAAGCAGCAATTTAGCTCTCTCGTACTCTTTCCGGCTGAGGTTGAGCTTGGCCACTGTCTGGAGGAAATCGGCCTGGGCCTGAGCGAAGTCGGGGGAATTGATCGTCAGCAGGACCTGACCCTTCCGCACATTATCCCCCAGATCGACAGCCAGTGAGGCGACCTTTCCTCTGATAAGGGAGGAAATATGAGCGGTTCGGTTTTGGTTGACCGTGAGGATCCCTGGGAGTTTGACTTGTGATGACACATCCTGACTTGCTGCGGAACCCACAACGATTCCCCACTCTTTTTGCAGTTGAGGGGACAGATGCATGTCTTGATGTTCATCCTTCTCCGCGTCAACAGTTTCTGGTTCCTGGGATTCCTGTTGTTGACCTTCATGTTCATGGTCGTGTTGATCAGGAGGAGGAGTAGCTGTATTTTTTTCACCCCCGCCACAGGAAATGAATAGAAAGAGTGAGAGTGTTGCGACGAATATGGTCCATTTTTTCATTTTATCTCTTCTCCGGTTGCCTTTTCTAAAGCCGCTTTATTGACATTCCAGGCATAAAGCGAATCTTGGTAATCTTTTAAGATACTGTTATACGTTCTTTGTGAATCGAGATAGTCTATCAGAGAGATCTCACCCTGTTTGTAGATTTCTTCGGATATCTTCAGGCTTTCTTCTGCCTGTTTGAGGAGGCCCTCATGAAAAAGCTTGATTGTCTGTTCCGATAACCGCTGTTCATTCATCAGCGCCTTGATCTCTGTGGAGATCTCCATTTTCAACGCTCTCAATTCTTGGCTCTCCTTCTGCAGGAGACCATCCGCTTCCGCGATTTCTTTGGACTTGAAATTCCAGAGGGGGATATCCAGCGAGATTCCGATGCCTGTGTTTTTTCCGTCCAGTTCATTGTCGATGAAACCGGAGAGTTTAAAGTCCGGGAGCCTCTGCCATTTGACATAGCTGAGGTTGCTCTCCGCAAATTCACGGGCTTTTTCCTTCGTTTTGATGTGCGGATGAGAGAGAAGGGCTTTTTCCAGAAGAGCGTCTTGATTGATTTCGAAAGGTCTGTAGTCGAGTTTTCACAAGATTGAAAAATCTGAGGGGAGAGAATTTCCCAGGAATTTGTTCAGGTTTTCCTTGGCTAATCTCAATCCTGTATCGGTCTTGTTCAGCTCATTCTGAGCCTTGAGAGTTTCGACGTAAAGTT
>DAOVAM010000015.1 GCA_030671065.1 Candidatus Aminicenantota bacterium | reverse complement strand
GGCCAGGAAAGCTTCACGGATGGAGCCGGTGGACGCTCTACGAACGAGTATGAAATGATCGAGAAATACATTTGAATCCAAAAAAAAGGAAGAAATAAAGATGAAATTCAGGAAGGCAAGAAGGACAGTCATGAATACTTTCTTTCTGATTGGCATGGTGATCCTCACTTTGATTCCGAATCGCTCACCCGGCCAGGAACTGACCGCTGAAGCGATTCTGGCCCGGATAGATGATAACATGGTCTATGAATCTGCCTACTCTGAGGTAGATATGACCATCACTATCGGAAAGAGAGTCATCAAGAAAGAACTTGTCAGCTATGCAGAGGGAATTGAAAAGTCTTTCGTCGAGTTCCTGAGTCCGGCAAGGGACCGGGGAACAAAGATGCTGAAGGTCGGAAAGGTTCTCAAGATCTATTTTCCTTCAGCCGAAAGAGTGATGCGCCTCTCCGGACACATGCTCAAGCAGAGCATGATGGGATCGGACTTCTCCTACGAAGACATGATGGAGACAGCAGAAGAGCTGGAAAAGGAATATCAGGTCAAACTCCTCGGGGAAGAGCTCTTGAATGATACCCCTTGCTATGTTTTAGAGCTTGAGTCCAGAGATGAACGCAAAACCTACTTCTTCAGAAAGATCTGGGTGGACAAGGAGAAATTCATCGGCCTTAAAGCAGAGTTTTCCGCGAAAAGCGGCAAATTACTGAAAGTCATGATTGTGGGAGACATCCAGTCCTTCCAAAACAGGTACTACCCGACGCGGGTGGTCATGGAAGACAAGCTGAGGAAAAATTCAAAAACCGAGATGGTGGTCAAAAAAATCCAGTTCGACGCACCCATCCCCGAAGGAACGTTCACCGAAAGAAACCTGATGCGGAGATGATGGTTATTCTCTCAACTCAGGGCTGAGAAGGCATGATGATCGCCCCGCTTTTAAAGTCACCGTAGACTTCCGCCTTTCCTTGTAAGAACTGAAGGCCGACCAGCGCACCGGATGCCGCATCTAGCTCATGGTCAGAGCATGTCTTTTTCAAATTTAAAATTCCCAACTTTCGAAGTCCGTCTCGGAGTCCTGAGAGACTGCGCTTGGCCCGGGGAATATGCCAGATATCCTGAGCACCGCCCGGATAAATCTCAACAACCCGGAATCCCTCATCCTCCAGAATCTCCCGCAGCATGATCCCCCTCTTTGTTAAAACTCTCATCGGACCCAGGGTGATCGGGAAAAAGGGGATTTTCCGCCGCCTCAATTCCCTATCGCAGGGACGGTAATGACTATCCGTTCTCTCATCAATGGACTTTCTCCCAGGAGGAAGAGTCAAGGGGGCATCTATGGCTACGATATCTGGCCTCTCTCTTCTCACATGATCCAGGATCTCCTCATCGGAATACAGGAGTGCGGTTTTCGCTTTCAATCCCTCGAGCAGACACCAACCGGTTTCCCTGTGCGGAACCCCAGCCAGGTCAATCCCTGCGACTGAAAAATTTTTTCTTTTCACTTCTTGTCTCAATCGGGAATACGGATGAAAGCGGACAGGATTTATACCACCCGGATTTTCCAAAGTCAATACGAGACAGGCTACTTTTTCTTCAGAAAATGATGTTTATGCTCAGTAATTAGGTATCTCTTTTATTAATGAGAGTGAAGATGAAAGTGTTATTGCGAACGACCGAAAGGAGTGTGCCAATCTCATAAGAAGCGGTTGTCATTGCGAGAAGCATAGTGACGTGGCAATCTCATAAATGGTATAATTTTACAGTATAAAATCTACGAATAAAGGAGGAGAGATGAAGAGAAATTTAATTTTAACCGTTTCTCTGATTATATGGATATCCGGATGCGCAACACATTTTCATCTTGATTTTATGGGAAAGGAAACACTCCAGGAAGTTATCCTGATCAAAAGCCCGGCAAAGGAAAAAATACTTATTCTTGACGTCTCCGGCATCATCAGCACCTCCCTGAATCAAGGTCTGTTCTCGAGGGAAAGCGATATTCTTTCCAAAGTCTACTACAGATTGGAGAAAGCCTCCGAGGACAAGACAGTTAAAGCTGTCATCCTTCGTCTGGATACTCCGGGAGGAGAGGTCACGGCCAGCGATATTATTTACCACGAAGTTCTGAAGTTCAAAGAAAAAACAGATATACCTGTTGTGGGTTTGATGATGGGAGTGGCGGCTTCAGGAGGATATTACATCGCCTCTGCCTGCGATTTCATCATCGCTCATCCTTCCACCATCACAGGAAGCATAGGCGTCATTTCAATATTTCCCAACCTGGAGGAGCTCTTTTCTAAAATCGGGGTAAGAGTGAATATCATCAAATCCGGAGAGATGAAAGATTCGGGAAGCGCCTTCAGGGACATGACTGAGGAAGAGAAAAAGGTTTTCCAGGCTGTTGTCGACGAGCTCTATCTGAAGTTTTTGGCAGTGGTCCATCAGAAAAGGAAGAGCTCTCTTTCCCTCGATGAGTTAAAAAAGATAGCTGATGGACGGATCTATACAGCGAGCCAGGCCCATGAACTCCAGCTGATTGATGAGATCGGCTATTTTGACACGGCCCTGAAAAAGGCTCTCTCGTTATCCTCTCTGAAAGAAGCGAATGTGGTCGCTTACACCTATTACCCCACAAGAAAAACGAACATTTACGCCACAAACCTCGAGACGCCTTCTCTTTTTGAGAGTAGAAGCGTAGAAGATCTGTTTCGCTCCTTGAAGAGCGGATTTTACTACCTCTGGCTCCCCCAGATTTCTCGATAAAAAAGAGGACAGTAAAAAAAGGGGCCTGGCCCCTTTTTTTAGCCGATCTTGGCTTCTGTTTCAAATTGAGGCGGATTCAGGATGTGTGCTTTGACTGAGCAGACATCCACAGCTTTGATGACTGCACTTTTGTATCTTTCCGGGAATTCAGGAGGAAGTTGCACTTCGATCAAAATCCTCTCAATCCTCTTGCTCTCCGGATTCCTTATTGTTTTCATCAAAACGGAGGCCTTCTCTGTTGAGATGCCCCTTTTCTGACAGAAGGCCATCACATAAAAACCCGCACAGGTCGCTATGGAGGCCAAGAATAAATCAAAAGGGGCCGGTGCCGTGCCTTCACCCCCTTGGTAGACAGGTTGATCGGTCTGGATAATCCTTCCTTTGTATTCCGCATCTACTCGTACTCCCCCTGGAAAAGTGACTTTAATTTCTTTATCCATTATCTCTCCTTGAATGGCATTCGGAAGCATCTTTGTAAATCAATTTCTGAAACATGTCAAAAACTTTTATAAATGTATCTGTTCTTTCGTATCCGCACATGCTCTGCAACGGATCACTCTTCAATAACTTTGGAAAAAAGAGCAAGCACGAGCTTTCTGTCTTTCTCGGTTAAAGTCAATCTTCCAAAAAGATCATAGATCATGTCAGTCATATGGCGCCTGTTTGTTTCATGGATAAAGTTCCTTTTCTCCAGCTTGCTGAGGATGAGACGGATGCATTCCTCTTGCCTCTTCCGGGAAAGAGGCTCTTCCTTCATGCTATCCTCTTTTTTAAAATTCCCATGAGTAAAGATCTGGAAGAGAGTCAGAAGCACGGCCGAAGCAAGATTATACGACGGCTGTCTTCCTGCTTGGGGGATGGCGAAGCGGAAGTTTGAGCTTTTCAGTTCCTCCGATAGCAGACCTGTCCTCTCGTTCCCGAAGAGAAGCCCGATTTTTGAGGCCCGAGGAAAGCGGAACATCTCCTCCACAGCATCCTGTAAAGAAAGAGAAGGGAAATTCTTCCTTGTTTTTGCAGTGGCTGCAAAAACAAGATTGAGATCCTCAACGGCATTACTCAAGTCTGGATAGAGGAATGCTTTTTTTAGAATATCCTGGGCATGAACTGCGGTTTTCAGGGATTTCTCATCGATCCTTTCAACGCCAACCAGCCTGAGCCCTCCAAATCCGGTATTCTTCATGCTTCGAGCAACGCGGCCGATGTTTTCTGGATTCTCGGGCCGAGAGAGAATGACCGTGAATTTTTTCTTCAAGTCAAGATGAACAGGACTAAAACTTCCCTGTGCTCCCAAACCCATTCTCCCCGCGTGAAGTCTCTTCCAGGTCCTCTGTCTCGATGACATTAACTTCCTGGACGGGCTGGACCAAGAGCTGAGCAATTTTCATTCCCTTCTTCACTTCGAAAGATTCTCCTCCCAGATTCGCCATCACCACCTGGACTTCCCCCCTGTATCCAGAGTCAATGACTCCTGCCAGCCGATGGACTCCTTTCAAAGAGATTCCACTTTTGTCCCAGACAAGCCCCACGTGGCCTTCAGGGATAGCCATTTTAATTCCTGTAGGGACAGGCTTGACCTCTCCTTTTTTCAAAACACAGTCAACCGATGAGAAAAGGTCTAAACCCGCATCTCCCTTATGTGAATATTGGGGAAGCTTGGCATTCGGGTGAATTTTTTTCACTTTGAGTTCCATAGCTCATACCCCTTCAATCCTGACTTCTGAAAAATGAGATTTTGCGATCCTGGCCAATTCTTGAATGTCTTTCTTACTGTAGGGCTTTTTTTCGGCATAGTCACTGTCCAGCGGGCTTACAGGGACAAACTGCTGGAGCTGGAAAACTTTGGCGCCATTGATCAGCAGGCCGATTTTCTCGATATCTTCCGCACCCACAAGATCAGGAACCACCGTGCAGCGGAAGACGTATTCAAGACCTGAATTCTTGATAATGTCAATGCTGCGAAGAATATCATCTCCATTGACTTCTGCTCCTGCCACCTCGGGATACCGCTCCAAGGGGGCCTTCACGTCCATTGCTACCTGGTCTATGAGCCTTTTCTGGATGAGAGCTTCAAGTCTTGAGGGGAAGGAGCCATTGGTATCGATCTTCACCAGAAGATTTCGTTCTTTTATAAGAGCGAGAAGTGTCTCTACATCCTCATGAAGCAGCGGTTCTCCACCGGAAACACATATGCCTTCCAGCCAGCCTTTCCTGGAGTCCAGGAAGTCCAGAAAATATTCCATCGGAAAGGTGGGCAAGGTTTGAGGTCTCAGGACTAAATCTGAATTGTGGCAGTACGGACACCTGAAGTTGCATCCGCCTAAAAATACAGTTGAGGAAATGTAACCCACGAAATCTTTGGGCCCAAATTTCTCTAATCCCTTGATCTCAACCACTCCTCCAGCTCCCTTCGGCTATTCAAAATAGCAGCTATTCCTTCCTCTCCCTGAAGCAGCAGAGTGGGGATGATGATCGCTCCCTTATCATCGCGCTTAATGATGTCTAAAAACTCTCTGATTTTGAGTTTGCTTTCCTTCAGGAGAAGGCTGTACTCCCGGCCTTCCAAATCGGCCTCAGGCAAATATTTTTTGAGGTCTTCACACTGCTGACAATTGGGATAGGTAAAGAGCAGGTAATGCATCCCCTATCCTATCTTTGAATAGGGAGTTCTTTCTCTGAATTCCTGCTGCTTGCCATCATTCCATGTTCCGACAGGCCTCAGATATCCCACAATCCTGGAATAGATTTCTGTATCTTCACCGCATTCCGGACATTTCGGAAACTCACCCTTGATATAACCATGATTCCGACAGATACAGAAGGTCGGAGTGATGCTGAAATAAGGGAGAGACGTTTCCGCAATCTTTCGCACCAATTTTTTACACGTCTCTCTGTCTATGGCTTCGGGAAGAAAAGTGTGAAAGATGGTGCCTCCGGTATACAGAGGCTGAATGTCCTTCTGATGGTTTACAGCCTCGAAGACATCCAGTGTGGCATCGACGTTGAGCTGTGTCGAATTGGTCATGTAGGGATATTTCTCTGTTCCTGCAGTGACAATGCTGTTGTATTTCTGCTTATCCAGTCTTGCGAGCCTGTAGGAAGTGGATTCAGCCGGCGTGGCCTCCAGATTATACAGATTGCCCGTCTCTTCCTGGAATTGCTTCATCGTATCCCTCATGAACTGAAGGACCTCTATCGTGAATTCCTTCCCTTCAGGAGTAGCGATTCCCTTCCCCAGGAAATTCAGACAGGTTTCATTCATGCCGCAAATGCCGATGGTGGAAAAATGATTATCAAAATGACCAAGGTAGACTTTCGTGTACGCCACGAGTCCCCTGGCCAACATGTTGTTAACGATTTCTCTCTTCGTCTCAAGAGCCTCCTTGGCCAGTATCATGATGTTTTTCAATTTACTGAAGAACTCATCGCGGGTGGCCGCCTCGAATCCAATTCTGTTGAGGTTGAGCGTGACAACACCTATCGAGCCTGTAGAATCACCCGGCCCCCACATGTTGCCGGGTCTTCTCAAGAGCTCCCGCTGATCCAGGTTCAAGCGGCAGCACATGGCTCGGATATCGCCAGGGTCTATATTTGTTCCGATGTAATTCTGGAAATAGGGGATTCCGTACTTCGCTGTCACCTCAAAGAGAAGATTCGCATTCGGTGAATCCCAGTCAAAGTCCTTGGTGAGGTTATAGGTCGGTATGGGGAAAGTAAAAACACGTCCTTTCTGATCCCCGGCATTCATCAATTCCAGGAAAGCCCGGTTGATCATGTCCATCTCTTCCTGGTACTCACCGTAAGTCGAATCCTGTTCCTCCCCTCCCACAATAACACGCTTATCCTTCATATCCCCGGGCACGGTCCAATCGAAAGTCAGGTTGGAGAAAGGAGTCTGCCATCCCCATCGCGAAGGAACGTTCAATCCGAAAATGAGTTTCTGAACATCTTGCTTAACTCTTTCATAATCGAGTTTATCCGCTCTGACAAAAGGAGCCAGAAAAGTATCGACGCTGGAGAACGCCTGCGCGCCTGCAAACTCTCCCTGCATTGTGCCGATGAAGTTCACCATATGAAGAGTTGCTGTCTCCAGATGCTTGGCGGGAAAAGAATGGACTTGATTGGGCACATGGCCAAATCCCTTTTTCAGGAGGTTCTCCATGGACCAGCCTGCACAGTAGCCAACGATCGGATAAGAGAGGTCATGAACATGGAAATCTCCTTCGACGTGTGACCTTTTGACGTTATCAGAGTAAAGCTGGTTCAGGGCATAATTGGAAAGAACCTCGCCTGAAACCCTGGCATTCAATCCTGAAAAACTCATCACGCCCTCGTTGCTGTTCTCTTTGATTTTCCAATCCACGTCGTTTATGTAATCCTTGATCAGCCTGGTCAAATTGATACCGGCCTCTTTGGCTTCCCTGATCTCTTTATGCTTTTCACGGTAGACGATGTAGGATTTCGCAACCTCATGAAACCCTTGCCTCATCAGGACCATCTCAACGATGTCTTGAATCTGTTCCACTGAAGGGGTGGTGTAGCCGCCGAATTTATCTTCTAGCATGAAGGTCACGATATCGGAAGCCGACTTGGCTGCGCCGTTATCCACGAGACCATGAGATTCCATGGCTTTGTAAATGGCGTTCGTAATCTTGTCTTGAATAAAATCAGAAACAGTCCCGTCTCTTTTCTTGATTCTTGAAATGACTCTCGGCATTGAATGCCTCCTTTCCCTGATCGAAATCGAAGATCAAATTGCTCTTTCTATCCCCTTATCTAAGGGAAAAAAGCTCGAGCAAGAATTTTTCACCCCATTCTTTAAAAATTAAAATGAATGAAAAATAGCAATATGTTGTATGTTTGTATGAATTAGAACACAAAATATTGTATCTGCGGCTGTAAACTTATAACGAATTTTTCTGTTTGTCAAGATTTATTTTAAATAATTTTCATATTTTTTTCTCGCCGTATTGTTCCACACAGATCTCTTCTCTTTTCCCATGAACAAAACAGAAAAAGAGAGTGGCAAGCCCTGACCCGGATGTGCTACCCTTAGATTCGAGGTCAAAATGAAAGAAATCGAAGTCAGGACTCAGTCAAAAGAAGCCATGGAGGATATTACAAGTAAAGTCATCGAGGAGATCTCTTCTTCAGGCATCCAAACCGGAATGTGCTCAGTCTATGTCCCCCACACAACGGCCGGCGTGACCATCAATGAAAACGCTGATCCTTCTGTCATGGAAGATATCCTGATGACACTTCAAAAAATTGTCCCTGATTCCCTCCCTTACAGACACTCGGAAGGCAACTCTCCTGCCCATGTGAAAGCAAGCCTTATCGGATCCTCGGTCAACGTCCTTATCGACAAAGGCCGGCTGTCGCTCGGAACCTGGCAGGGAATAATCTTTTGTGAATTTGATGGTCCACGAAACCGACGAGTCATTGTGAACGCTTTTTCTTTCTGAACGGTATTCAGCAGGAAACAAGGCTATTTGAGGAGATCTATCTCCCTGTGGGATTTCCTTTATCCACTCTTCGTTCCAAAACTGGAATAATTTCTGCAGAAAGGAGAAATCCTGCGATCTTCCGTATGAGGCTGTTCGAAGGGGCTTGAGGCTGAAAAGGAGAAATCAGGTCCTCTGCCAGTTGTTCCTTTTGAATCTCAAACTCCGCATCTTCCAGGTTTCTCACCGCATCATAAATGGACTCAATGCGTCTCTCCATCTCTTCATCATTTATATCAGCAAAAAGTGGAGCATGAAGTTTTAATCCCTTTAAAGTTTTTCCTACGATTTCCTCCTTGTTCTGCTTGTACAAGCGAGAGGGAACGCGTCTGATTCTTTCCAAATTCCTCGTTAGGCCTTTGTGATCCTTAGCCTGGCCGATCCGTTTCTCTCCCTTGGGGGGAATAATGCACGGAACAAATTCTTGTAGTTGATAAAGCTGGTGAGGTTCAAGACTCTCTTCAATCTCTTTCACTAAATCCTTCATCCCTTCCTGGATCTTTAACCGAGCCTCCCGAACCTCTCTGTCCAGACGACGATAATTCCTCACTGTTTGAGGAGGAATTTCCTTATTCTCTCTGAGATAGCTCCTCACCTCAGAAAGGGCCACTTCCATCTCTTCTTGCTTGTTCAAGAGAGCTTTTTCAAACTGATCCCTCAATTTTTTATTTTCTCTTGCGTTTGCTAAAACAATTTCCATCTGCTCCTGAGTAAGATCTAATCCATTTATGAGGTTGAGCAGCCTGACTTCTCTCCTCAATTCCTCGGTCCTCCCCAGCTTCTGTTGAGAAGATTCTGGAAGCCCCCATATTGGCTTTATTGTCAACAAGACAGCCATGACCGTAAAAAAAGTGAAAACCTTTCCCTTTTCCATTTTGACCTCCAATTGATTAGACAAATCCGGGAAGGAAATCTTGGCTTAAAATCCCTACAATAAGACCTGGGTTATTCACGAGTCGAGGTTGCTGTATATACGAGGCACAGAGCATGATGCTGTGGTTCTCCCACCGCGACTGGGCTGTAACGAAGTAGATGCAGTGAGATCGGCTCGCCCGAAGGGGAAAAGATGCCGACATAGGATGATCAGCTATCCTTTAGAAGTGATTTGAAAAGGGTGTCGGCAGATTTTATGAATAATCCAGGGTACATGGATAATTCAATAGACGGGATTACAGCATATACGAGGCACAGTGCATGAAGCTGTGGTCCTTCACCGCGATTGCGCTGTAACGAAGGAGATGTGGTGAGATCGGCTCGCCTGAAAGGTAAAAGATGCCGACATAGGATGATCAGTTATCCTTTAGAAGTGATTTGAAAAGGGTGTCGGCAGATTTTATGAATAATCCAGGTTAGAAGGAGAGACCCTTCTCTCGGAGAACAGCCTCAAGGTCAGTATGAGGTGTCATGTGGATAATGTCTATTCCCAATTTCTGGGCAGTTTCAATATTGACTTCTATATCATCAATAAAAATACACTCATTCGCCTCCACTCCTGCCTTCGTCAGGGCATCTTCGTAGATTCGAAGATGAGGTTTCATCGCTCCGACCTCGTAAGAGAGGACATATTCGTCAAAAATCATGATTTCGGGAAATTTCTTCTTGATAAAACCGAAACGCATGACATCTGTGTTGGAGAGCAAAATGAGCTTGTAATTTTTCTTCACCTTCTTCAAGATTTCCAGGACAGGAGGATTGAGAGAAAAAACATCGTTATACAGGGAATAGAAATTTTCGTAGTCTATTTTGGCCTTGAGTTTTGTTGTCACCTGTTCATAAAATTCTTCTGGCGTGATTTCCCCCTTATCGAATACTCTCCTGTAGGATGATTGAGTGGATGCCATTTCGGCAATTTCTCCCTTCGAGTAAGGAGAACAGCTGGCTATTTTCTCAAAAAAAATTGTATTGTCAAAGTGAATAATCACTCTGCCTAAATCGGACATTACACAACGAATCATCTTACTCATATCTCTATTGTTCCCAGCGGGGTATTTTATAACAGAAAAAAAGACTAAACTCAACTCCCCAAATTGACACCCATTTTCTCCTGTGTTATAAGCGAGGAATGAATTTAGTCGGTTTAAAAAGAGAAAAACCGGAAAGCCGATTCAAGCCGAAAAATCAAATTCATCTCCTCATTTTATTATTTTCCATGTCATTCATCCGGATTTTCTTACTGAAAGGATAAAAAGCATATGGAAACTACAACTGATAAATCCGTTGGGTTTTTTCATCCGTCCGGAGCTCTTTACCGTTTTACTATCCTGATCTTCGTTTCTTCTCTGACCTTTGGGAGCTATTTCGCCTATGATATTGTCAGCGCCATCGCCCCTTCGTTGGTCGAAGAGCTGGGGGCAAGCCGGGGATTCATTGGCACGTTTTTCACAATGTACAGTATAGGTGCTATCGTTGCTGTCCTCTTCGGAGGTGTTCTTATTGACAAACTGGGAACCCGGAAAGCCAGTATATCGTTTTCGATCCTCATTCTCATCGGAGTCGTCATAGTCTGGATGGCCAAAAGCGTCCCAGTTTTCTTCATAGGACGGATACTTTTCGGCGCGGGATCGGAGCCCCTGATCGTCGCTCAAAGCACCATACTGGCCCGCTGGTTTAAGAATAAGGAGCTGGCACTCTCATTCGGCATAGCGCTCACTGTCAGCCGCCTGGGATCTCTGTTCGCGTTTAACACAGGCGAACTGATAACCGGCCATTTTGGCGGCTTCCGCTATGCCCTGTTCGCTGCAGTCATCTGCTGCATCATCTCCCTTCTCGCCAATATCGTTTACATCATCATGGACCGCAGAGGTGAACGCGTTCTTCAACTCAAAGCCGGCTCTGAAGAAAAATTTCAAATAAAAGATATTAAAGAGTTTAAGCCAACCTTCTGGTACGTGAGTCTGCTCTGCGTGACCTTTTATTCTGCGATTTTTCCCTTTACAAACCTTTCGACCGATTTCTTTGTGGACAAATGGGGCATTGCCCGTTACGCTGAAGCGACCGGCGGATTCTTAACTAAAGTCTTCAATAATCTTCTTCATATGTTCAGTACTGCCGGTGGGATTTCTTCCATCATCATCTTCGCTTCCATGATTCTGGCCCCTTTTGCCGGCCGGATGGTGGATAAGATCGGAAAACGGGCTACACTGATGATCATCGGCTCACTGCTCATGATCCCCAGTCACCTGGTCATGGGTATCACGAAGATCTATCCTGTTATCCCGATGGTCGTTCTCGGAGCTGCGTTCGTTCTGGTCCCGGCCGCGATGTGGCCGTCTGTTCCTCTCATCGTGCGCAAAGAACGGGTGGGCACAGCATTCGGGCTGATGACAGCCATTCAGCTTGTCGGCCTTGGCCTGTTTCCCTTCTTAAACGGAATTCTCCGAGACATCACCCAATCCTACACCAGCAGCATGCTCATGTTTACCAGCCTGGGTTTCTTCGGTCTCATATTCGCTATACTCCTGAAAAGGGCGGATGCCAAGGAAGGCGGAAGGCTGGAGGGAGTCGAAAAACAAAAGAGTCCAGAATGAAACATTTTACTCTTCACTCATTCAGCCTGAAGAATTCATGAATTTCCGTAGAGTCAACACACCATGAAAACCTGCCCCTACTGCAGCAGCGCAATCCCGGAAAGCGAGAGTTCCTGTCCTGAGTGCGGGAAAGAATACTGGGATCCCGATATCCCAAGAGGAAAGGCCTCTGAAGAAAAACGAGAAGAAGAGGAAGAACCGGGTTGCCTTCCAGTTATTGTCATGCCTCTCATCATCGCCCTTCTTTCAGTTTCATTCTTGATCTCATGCGGAGTCATCATCAACCTGTTTGCTGATTTTGAAAGTAATCAAGTCAAAATTGCCTGGCTTTTAGGATCTAGCCTTGTAGGACTGGCCGTGTATTTTCTTCTCTCTAAAAGTAAAAGACAGCCCAAAAGATAAGACAAAAACTTGTCGATGAGCACCAATTTGACCTTTTGACATAAATTCTGGTCTAATAAACAAAATTTAATACTAGGAAAAACAGATGAAAAAAATATTTTCAGTTTTTTTGTTCACAAGTTTATTGTTCTTCAGTTTCTGTGTCCAGAAAGAAACGACCGGGAGATTCTCTTTTTTTCCCGAAAAGCCTGCTCCTGGGGAGCAAATCACTGTTCAATATAATCCAGTGGGAACAAGCCTGGAAAAGGCAGAAGAAATCCATCTTGTCGCCTACTCCTTCACCTCAGGCCCCCCGGAAGCAAAAGACTATATACTGAAAAAAAAGGGAAAAACTTGGACAGCCTCTTTTTCCACTGATGAAAAGAGCCGTGGAATAATAATTAAATTCACGCACGAGAAGGAAGTCGAGAACAATCAAAAGAATGGATATCTGATCCCTCTTTACAGTAAAGGGGGAAATCCGGTTCCAGGCGGATTGGCAGGTCTGGCTGAGGCGTATTCATCCTGGGGCAGATATTTCATGGAGATGGACAGTGATATGGAATTGGCCCTTTCCCATTTTGAGGAGGAGTTTAAGCTTCATCCCGATCTCAAAAGAGAATACCTGGTCCCCTATCTCATCGTCATCGCCAGCATAAAAAGAGAAGAAGGAAAAGAGATCATTCTAAAGGAACTGGATGAATTGGCAGGGATGGGAAACCTTTCCGAAGAGGAACTCTCCATGATGATCGACTGGTATACCCGATTGAATCTAACTGAAGAAGTCCAAAAATATTCGACGGCCATTCGAGAACAGTATCCCCGAGGAACCTTCATCCAGGAAGAAAGATTCAGAGAATTTTACGGGACAAAAGATGTGGACAAAAAAATCGCACTCCTGGAAAAATACAAGTCAGACTTCCCAGAAAGCGATTTTATTTCAGCGATGTACATGTACGTCTGCTTTGCTTACCGGGATCGTGGCGAATACATCAGAATCAAGGATTACCTGGAAAAAAATCCAGAAGAGTTCAACTGGAGCCTTTACAACAATATCGCCTGGAGTATGGCAGAGAAAGATATCGAGCTGGAATTGGCTGAGGAATTCGCTGCAAAGGGAGTGGAACTGGCCCGCGAGGAACGAAAAAATCCAACAATGGTGAAGCCCTCCTACATCACAGAAAGAGAGTGGGAAGAACAGGCGGTATTGGGTCTGGTAATGGTACTGGATACTCACGGATTCACTCTATTAAAGCTCAACAAGCCCAGAGACGCTCTCCCTGCGCTTGAAGAAGCTGCTCGTTTGAGCAAAGGACAGAATCTTGAGATCAACGAGCGCTACGCAGAAACCCTGCTGAAGAGTGGCTATTTTGAAAAAGCCGTCTCTGAGATCGGAAAATTCATAAAGGAAGGACACAGCACGGCGAGGATGGAAGATCTGTATAAGCAGGCTTATGTCCAACACACAGGAGATGAAAAAGAGGCCTCTGAACAATTTCTCAAACTGAAAAAAATCGCACAAGAGAAGATTGTCGCTGAATTGAGAGAAACCATGCTCGACTCCCCTGCTCCGGATTTCACTCTGGATGATCTGGCAGGAAACTCTATCTCGCTCGTCAACCTGAGAGGGAAAATCGTCGTCATTGATTTCTGGGCAACATGGTGCGGACCGTGCCGGGAATCCTTCCCGGGGATGAAGAAAGCTGTTGAACACTACGAAAACGATGAGAGTGTCCGATTCTTTTTTATCAACTCCTCGGAACAAGTGGATGACTGGAAAAAGAATGCCTCTGACTTCATGACTCAAAACAACTATCCCTTTCATGTTCTCCTGGACACAGAGAACAAAGCCACCACAGCCTTTAAAGTGGAGAGTATCCCCACGAAGTTCATTATCGATAAAAAGGGAAAGATTCGTTTCAAGAACGTGGGATTTGTGGGTAATACCGATAGGCTGGCTGAAGAATTGAGCCTGATGATAGAGATGCTTCGATAGAGTTTTTGACCTTCAAAAAGAGAGGATAGAGTCGATTCCAAAGAATATTTTTTATGAATTTAGCTGGAGCAAGAACAATAAGGAGAAACATGCCATGGGAAATTTAAAGAAAAATTGTGGATTTTCGAGGGTATTAGTGCTCATTTGTATTGCTTTTTTATTTCTTCTGTTTTTTGGAGGAGCCTTTGCTCTTTACTATTTTAAAGGGAGAAATATCACCACAAACGATATTGCGGCTGCCGAGAAAGTCACAGCGCTTCATTTCACAGCAAAAGAGCGAAAAATGATGCTGAATGGTGTGCGGAGAAATTCTCGCCGTTATGAAAATCTCAGAAAAACCATTCTAGACAACCAGATCCCTCCAGCCCTTCTCTTCAATCCCGTTATCCCAGGGATGAATTTCCAGAAGACACAGAGTCCCTTGAAATACACTGTCTCTTCAGATGTTCGGGTTCCGAGCAACTTCGAGGATCTGGCTTTCTATCCTGTCACAGCACTCGCTCAACTCATCAAATCCCGCAGGATAACATCCACCGAGCTCACCCAGCTCTACCTCAACCGATTGAAAAAATACGGACCTCAACTGGAATGCGTCATCACATTGACTGAAGAGCTGGCCCTTCAACAAGCCAAACGCGCTGATGAAGAGATCGCATCTGGAAAATACAGAGGCCCACTCCACGGCATTCCCTGGGGAGCCAAGGACCTCCTTTCCACAAAGGGAATAAAAACCACTTGGGGAGCCATGCCTTACAAAGACCAGATCATCGATGAGGATGCCACAGTCGTGAAACGGCTCGAAGAGGCTGGAGCTGTCCTGGTCGCCAAACTCTCGATGGGAGCTTTGGCCATGGGGGATGTCTGGTTTGGCGGAAAAACAAAAAATCCCTGGAATCCAGAGCAAGGGTCCAGCGGTTCATCAGCTGGCTCAGCCGCTACCACTGCAGCTGGACTAGTCGGGTTTTCCATAGGGACAGAGACTCTGGGTTCGATTGTATCTCCATCCACCAGATGTAACGTGACAGGATTGCGCCCGACTTTTGGCCGCGTGAGCCGATATGGCGCGATGGCCTTGAGCTGGAGCATGGATAAAATCGGCCCCATCTGCCGCACAGTTGAGGACTGCGCATTAGTCTTTCATGCTATATCCGGCCCTGATGATAAGGATTTGACCGTAGTCGATCTCCCCTTTAACTGGGATCCTTCGATCGAGCTCAAGGACATCCGGATAGGCTACCTGAAAAAAGCCTTTGAGAGAGAAGGTGATGACAAGGAAAACAATGAAGCGGCGCTCGAAGCTCTCCGTTCCCTCGGTATTGAGCTCGTTCCTTTCGACCTTCCGGACTTTCCAGTCTACAACCTCTCGTTCATCCTGAGCGCGGAAGCGGCCGCTGCATTCGACGAGCTCACACGAACTAACAGGGACGACCTTCTCGTCAGGCAGACAGGAGGAGCCTGGCCAAATTCCTTCCGGCAATCACGCCTCATCCCGGCAGTGGAATACATCCAGGCTAACCGCCTCAGAACGCTCCTCATGCAGGAAATGGCAGAGAAGCTGAAAGGAATCGATGTCTATATCGCTCCCAGTCGGGGAAGCGCCAACCTCCTCATAACAAACCTGACCGGACATCCAGCTGTCCTTGTCCCCAGCGGTCATAATGAAAAGGGACGGCCAACACCCCTCACTTTCACCGGGAATTTGTTTGGGGAGTCCAAAACTCTCCGTGCAGCCAAAGCCTACCAGGATGCAACAGAGTTCCACCTCAAACATCCTGATTTGGACAAGAATTTTGAGAACAGATAAGCATCAAAAAAGCAGAAGACTCCCTGTTTGGCTAAATATCTCTGGATTAAATGGAAAATAAAGAGAGAAGATATTCAGATAGGGAACATCTTGTTAGCGGATTTTAGGATAGAAAACTCAATTTTTTCCGGTTTGACTTGAGATGTATGGAAAAATCAGAATAGACCGGAAAAAAGAACATCTGCATGAAAAAGCTCAGACGTTCTCTGCCTGGTTCTCCAGGCCACCGTATCTTTTATTGTGACATAAAACCAAAATTTCTCGAAAAGTCTTAATTTTTTCACATAGAAAAGAGCCGCATCCGATATATTGTCCACGAGGATTTTACCGATTTCCTGGTTTTTCTCATTCAAAACCGAGATCCTATAGACCTCTTTCTGCTCTCCCCCTTCAGTGACAGTCTGTTTCCAAAGGTTGCCGTACACTTTTCCTTTTTCCTTCCCTTCCCAGCCGTCTTTCTTGTCATACTCCAGGTCTGAAAGCACTTCAAACTCTTCTCTGGCCTTCAAGTCCAAGTAGTCATCAAGGATAACTTCATCGCTTCTGGTGAAGACATTGCGCCAGTTTCTTTCTGATTCCTTCACATCAATGCTGTTTGCCACTAAAATAGAGGGTCTATCCGGAGAAAACTCTCCACTCCCTCTGATCTCCTTATCCACCAGCACGCCTGCATCACCAGAATCGATTTGACCTTGTACTATGATATCGAATCCCTGAACTTCGGGAACAAAAAGATATTTACCGATCCCTACTTTCGCTACACCTTCAAACTCGATGATACCCTCTTGAGTATCCAGCTGTTCTTCGACGCTCCTCCTACAGGCACTCGTTCCTGCAATGACCAAAAGAGAAGTCAGAATGCTCAAGAACAACACACGGGTGATCTTCTTTAGGCTGGATTTTCCTTCTGTTGAATTTCCTGTCCATAAAGCCATAACTCATACCTCCATAACTTTTTCATTCGATAGAGTGTTGATGCTTTGGCAACCGAGAATCTCCTCTCGTTCTATCAGAAGACACATTCGACGTAACCCTTGAGTTAGAATATTTTATACCATTGGACAGACTAAAGTAAAGAGGAAAGTTCATGAGGAAAAAGAGGGCAGGTATACTTGTTTAATAATTTGGCAACACTTTTAGAATGTCATTGCGAACGGAGTGAAGCAATCTCATATGACAAAATTGTCATTGCGATGAGTGTAGCGAAGAAGCAATCTCATGAGAAGTAAGTGTCATTGCGAGCGCAGCGTGGCAATCTCATAAAAAAAAGACTATACAATTTATCATACGAGATTGCCACGTCGCCACGCTCCTCGCAATGACAATTCTTTTTACAAGATTGCCACGCTCCCTTCGGTCGCTCGCAATGACACTTTTCTCTTCAATATCATTACCTTTTCTCTTCAATATCATTACAAAAAATGTTACTCAATTCCTGAGAACAAAAACCTGTCCATTCTTAAGACAGACAAAACAAAGAGTGTGTTATTTCTTCTTAATGCTCTTTCCTTTAGATGAGCGCGATGAAGAGCTCCGGCTCGAAGACCGGCTGACTCTTGAAGAGGAACTCTTCGAGCTTCGTGAGGAAGACACCTTGGACGAGGAACCCGAGCTTCTTCCGGATGATATGGACCTTGAGGGAGAACGAGAAGAAAGAGAAGAAGAGCTTCTGGAGGAGCTCCGTTTGACTGCCGATCTGGGCGCAGGAGATCTTGACGTTCTGGCGCTCATCGAACTCACTTTTCTGCTTCCTCCTCTCTGGAGAGAAGAGGGGGACGGAGAAGAACGTGAAATCCTCTTCCTGGCGGAAGGAGTTTCAGCTCTGGATCCGGAGGACTTCCTCAAAGAAGAAGAGACTGACGGAAAAGAACCGGAATATCGGCTTTTTTGTGAATCACTTTCACGCTTCAGCCTCGATGGATAAGTCTTCGAAGAGGATTTTCCGAGCCGGGATCTCACCTCCCGGGAAGATACAGATTTTTTATCCCTTGAAGAGGAAACAGCATTTGAGCGTGATAATGAGCGCTTTCCTGAAGGATATGTTTTCAGTTTTGACTCAGTGCTGCGATTTCTTAAAGATTCTGAAGAACTTCTGGTGAGCGCTTTGGATTCCCGCAGAGAGGAGTTGGATATCACTCTTGAAGAATTCTGCGAAAGTTTTCTAGAATCTGAAATTCTTCGAGGCTGTTCTTTCAAACTCTGGTTACTGATGGTTGAAGTATTCCTGCGAAGAGTCCTTGAAGAATCAACAGTCCCTGTGGATCTCAACCGAGAAGACGATAAGCTCTTCCCAGAACCATAGTTCCCTTTCACATCTCTCAGGTTATCCCTGGAGAGAACCCTGGCTGCAGTCGAGTTCCGGAGCGACGATGAGTTGACACGAGGCTTGACAGATGGCTGTCTTGCTGAAAGAGATATTTTATCGAGGCGAGTGAGGCTATCTTTACTCAGTGCGGCTCGTGAAATGCGGCGGGCGCGCAGCTGATCTTTGCGTACCACAACGAGCGCGCGGGAATGGACCGGATAATCGTGGCCACCATGCCGCCCGTAAAAAACGTTGTTCACGATCACCCCGGGATGACCGTAATAGCTTAACGGACACCATCCGATATAATCGTATCCCCGGTACCAGTGAACCCAGGCCGGACCCCAGACACTTCTGGGAATCCAGTACCAGCCGAGACTTCGTCTCCAGTGCCATCGTCCGAAATGTGAAACACACCACCCCCAGGGATCATACGACACCCAGTTCCATCCTGAATAAGGATACCAGGACCATCTTCCGTAATAATACGGCTGCCAAACGTGATGGACAACATGAGGGATCCAGACATACCCATAGGGCTGCTCGTAAACCCACCGGCCATTGTATGCAAGTTCAGCTTCGTAGTCCTCGAGTTCAGAAGGAAGATAATTTCTGCTCACCGGACGAGAATGGAGGCTATCCCTCTCTTCATTCCACTGAGAAAAACCGTCATCCAGACGAGCATAGAAAGCAACAGGATCAGAAGTGAAATATCCGTTGGACACAATGAGTTTCTGTTCAGTTTCTACAAGAAGAGAGCCTTCTTCTCCCGCAGCTTCGACAGATCCTTCATAGACGAAAACCTCAGTTTCTTTGTTTTCACTCACACTAAACCTGTACAGTCCTTCCTCCAGTATGTAGAATGAGCCATCAGGAGTGTGGACATCAAAAGTCATGTCCTCATCCAGGTAACTCACCCTTAAGAAAATGATCCCGGAAAGCACATGAAGTTTGATTTCATCTTTTCCCTCTCTTGGAAGCACGACAAAATCGAGCTGCGTGAAACTGTCGATCCGGAGATAGTTCTTCCTGCCAAAATGAATCTCTGCCCGGCCTTCTCTTGTTCCCAGCTTGTCTCCTTCGACTATGGGTAAATTCACTACTCCTTCTTCATATCCCATATCTCCGGCTCTCTCAATAAACACATCACCCTTGACAAAGCTCAAGCGAGCATAACTGTACTGATAAGAGCCTCCCTCTTCAGCATACAAGGCTAGGGAAGCCAGAAAGGCGAAACAAGCGATAAAAGCAAGTGGCTTTTTCATGTTTCCTCCTCTTCCATGAAAAGAAAAGGCAAGAAATATGCCAACTTAGATCTCCCCAGAAAGGAGGAAAAGAATAGCTGGAATCCTGTCCTTGATACAGGACAGATGACAACTTATGGAGTCATGGGGACGTTCCCCATTAATTTACTGTCACTTCACGCCATCTTTCAAATTACCGCTACCTCCATCGACGCATGACCGGACCGCATCCCCTCCGAGCACCTCTTCTGAAAAAATTCATTCTTCCTTGGCGGGAAAAATTTCCCTGCCTGGAAAATCCTCTTTCTCTTATAAACCGGCCTCTCTGCGGACTTCTTCCCCGGGTCATTCTTTGGTTAAACTTCTCCAGCTTCTCTAACTGTTCAGGAGTCAGTATCTTCCTGTATTCTTTTCTTCCCAGAAGCGAGCTCTTAAACTGTTCCGCACGAAGCATGGACATCTGACCATAGAGCTTTAAGATTTCTTTCTCGTTGGCTTCAGGGTCCTTCATCATCTCTCTCATCTCAAGCCGTACTTTGCGCATGCTCTCAAAATGCGCTCCTCGCTTTTCTCGGTCCAGTTTTCTGAGTTCTTCCAACTTTGCCTTCTGTTCAGGAGTCAGGCCAAGAAAATCTCTTGCATCTCGAGGAGATTCTACACGCGCCTTTTTTGCAGGCCTCTCTGATGCCTGGCCGTGAACAATAGAAGGCAGGAAAGTCAGGCTCAGGAATGCAACCAACACTGTCAAGCTCTCATACTTTTTCATCTGTGGCCTCCTTAATTATTTTTGGATAGATTAGACAACAGAGAATATTCAATCCTTGGCAAAAATATTCATTTTTCTAAGGATGGTATTCCCCATCTAAGACACTCCCGCACTCTTTCCACAGAAAAGCTCCAAACCTTTTAAAATCACTCTGACACGAAGAGAAATTCCGGTTAAATCCTTGAAAAAAGGAATCTTTCTGCGGCAATCCTGGATAACCGATATCCTCAAAGAGTTGGATACACATAAACAGGAATGATCAATCCGAAAAACGAGGAAGGGCAGAGAGAAGCTAACAGGCTCAAACGCCTGCCTGCTGGTGGGGAAGGGCAAACCTTCAAAGGGGGGAGTAAACTCCCCCCTTATTCAGGTTTTTTTCATGCAAAAATTAAATCTGACGAGAATGCTATCCTTTTTTCAGGATGGGCATACCGGTTCTTTCTGTCTCAATAGCCTTGAAACCGGCAGGAATCTCGTCTAGAGATCCTGGCCTGACATCCTTTGCAAAGAAGTAAATTCTCTGTTGGCGTCCTCCTTTAAGATTCACATCTTTGAAATGGAGATAATACTTAACCCCTTTTGAATTTGTGAATTCATAAGCCATTTATGTTACCTCCAAATTGAATTTTGTTGGCTAAAACACAAACCCGAAGCTCACTCCGAACAAGTGAGCTGTCGTGGAATAGGTGCCCTCTCCCAGGTCTAATGGATAGATGTCTCTATTCGGACTTGTTCTGTCCTTGAAAGGCTCATACTGATACGCAGCATCGATGACAATGCTCCCTACCTTAAAACCTAATCCTGCTGTTAAAGCCCACCGGTTTGAATCCGGAAGCATGGGATCCATCGACTCCACAGGCTGCGGTG
>DAOVAM010000229.1 GCA_030671065.1 Candidatus Aminicenantota bacterium | reverse complement strand
GAAAGTTCATACAGGTTTCTCTCCCCAATTACAGAAATCAGGATTGAAGCCTCGGAACCGAGCGAGTATAAACAGCCCCTTGTCGCAGGCCTGGGAATCACCTTCAGATTTTCTCAAAGACTCAGAGCTGCTTCTGACATCACCTTCTACGAATGGTCCAAATACGAAGACAACATTATTTATTTCGGAGAGGAAGACGTGCTGGAGAGGAATTTTAAAGACATCATCAAAATAGGAGCAGGTATCGAATACATATCTACTCTCAGGCTTTTTGGCATCGATTTGAACGTTCCTTTCAGAACTGGCCTCAGCTATGATCCTCAACCGATAGTCGAACCCAGCTCCTCCTACCTCTATTTTTGCCTCGGAACCGGACTCCACTGGAAGAAGTTCTCGATCGATGCAGGAATGCTTATCGGTAAAGAAAAAGGCTCGGGCAACTCTCTCTCTGCAAACAAATTCTCAATCTCTCTGACTTATAGAATGTGAGGCTATGATGAAAAAAACGCTTTGGACAGCCATCATCCTGTGTCTAGTCCTTGGTCCGCTGGTCGCACAGGACTACTGGACCACGCATATCATCAGCGTTGAAAAAAAACAGGAAACCTTAAAAAAGCTCTCGCATATGGACCTCGATTTCCTGATGGAATGGGAGAACAAAATCTATATCGTCGCCAATTTCGATGACTTCCCTCAATTGCACGAAGAAAACGTCCCCTACACTCTTGAAACGTTCAATTTCTTCCCGTTTAAACACACACGACGACGCATCCTTCAAGGAGGAGTCAACGGAGCGTATCACTCCTACAGTGAACTTGAACAAGACCTGTTCGCTCTTGAAGATTCATACCCGAATCTAGCAAAAGTTTCTGTCATTGGCGAGTCCCTTGAAGGAAGAAATATCTATGCTCTCAAAATCAGCGACAATGTCAACAGTGACGAGGCTGAAGCAGAAGTCCTTTTTACCGGATGCCACCACGCACGGGAATGGATTTCTGTGGAGATTCCCTTTCTCCTCGGGAGTTATCTCCTCGAAAATTATGCAACAGACCCCCAGGTCCAAAACCTTGTCAACCAGAGTGAAATCTGGATCGTCCCCTTAGTCAACCCAGACGGCCTGTATTATTCCATCCATTTTTACCGCTATTGGCGGAAGAACAGGCGCAACAATGGAGACGGAACGTATGGGGTCGACCTCAACAGGAATTACGGGTACCAGTGGGGTTACGACAACACTGGATCAACTCCTTATACTTTCTCAGAAACTTATCGAGGCCCGTCAGCCTTTTCCGAACCTGAAACGCAGGCAATTAGAGATCTCTTTGCACAAAGAAATTTTAATGCACTGATCTCCTATCACAGCTATTCCCAGGTCATCCTGTATCCCTGGGGGTACACGGATCAGCCTTCTGCGGATGATCTCCTTCTCGAACAAATCGCGACTGACATGTCAACGCGCATTCAATCGGTCAATGGAAATATCTATGGATACATGCAGTCTGGAGAATCCTTCTACCTGACGAACGGCGACACCACAGATTGGAGCTACGGAGTTTATGGGATCCCTTCCTTTACGATCGAATTGCCCCCTGCAGATAGGCTTCAAGGCCAATTCTTCAATGCAGAAGAGGACATTCAGTCGATATTCAATGACAACCTCCCGGCAATGTTCTATCTCGTCGACTGGGCTGTCCAGAACTCCTCACCTCCAGGAGGTTCCTCTGAGGAAATAAGGCGAACGCCTGGAATCAGATTAGAAGTGAAACAGGAATTCCGTGATGAGAGAACAGAGAAAAAGAGGAGACTCGCACAAAAAATCTCAATAGAAAGATCTGCAAGGAAAAAATCATCAGGCCCCAGGATTAAACCCATTGGCAAGCAAAATCTCAGCCAAAATGATCCTGAGCGAAAACAAAAGAAAAAAAAGATATTTAAAGAATAGGTAAAAATATACTACAATACGAAACTGTCAAAGGGTGACTATGAGCAACATTCTGATAAACATCTTCATGCTGCAGCAGGGATCTCCGATTCCAAGAGAAGGACTCCCCTACTGGACTCTTTGGTTTCTCCTCTGTATCATCGCACTTTTAACCTTTTTTATTTTTCTGCGGGATAAATCGATGAGACAAAGGTTGAATCTGTTCTTTTCCCGAGCAAAACGAAGGCTGATCAAAATTCGCCTTCAAGCCAGACTCAAAAGAGAAAATCGGAAAAAAGAAGAACTCCTAAGAGAATTGGGACAAAATGCCCGGAAAGAAAATGTCAGTGTTGAAAAGAGTGAGAAAATCGTAAAGGAACTCAAAAGTCTTGAAGCCAAAGAGAGCACTTCTCAAAAAGACCTGGAAGACGCGGAAATGAAAATAGATAATCTCGAGAATCAATTCAGTGCGCTTCTCAAAAAGCATGAAGACCAGATCCAGAAAACGGAAGAAGAGATCAAGCCTATCAGAGACAAAATGGCTGAAGCGAAGGAAAAGGAAAAGCTTGCTGAACTCAGCCTCATCCAGCAGCAGAAAGATATGGAGTATGCTGAAAAAATACTCGAGTCAGAAGAAAAAGCAGCCAAGGAGATAAAAGCCAGTGCAAAGCTTTCAGCAGAAGAGAAGAAGGCCAGGACAAAAGAATCTACAGAGAATATTAAAAATCTGGAAAAGAAAAGAGAGAAAACTCGGTCAGAACTCCACGCTCTCAGAGAAAAGAAATCCGCAGCGGAAAAGGAAATAGAGAAATTTCAGAAAAAAATTATTGATTGTGAAAACAAAATAAAAAAAATCGAAAAAGAAAAAAAAGAGCACACACGGAGTTCCCAGAAAGGAATCAAGGAATGGAAAAGGAGTAAGGAAAAATCTCAAAAAAAGATAAAAGACATAGAAAGATATAAAGAACCGCTCTTTGATGGCCTCGGAAAAATCATTGATGAACACAGAGTCGAGAACAAAAAACTTTCCCCCTTTTATTCCCAGATAGACAGAACAAACCGACGCATCAAAGAAGTCAAAGAAAATATTAAAAATCTATAGCCTAAATCTTTAATCCATTTACTCCTTTTATCAACAGGTTTAAAATATCATCATGATCAGACCGAAACTTCTCGTTCATATCTGCTGTGCTCCAGATGCTCTTTACGTCCTTGGACTGCTCCAGGAAAATTTTGAGGTGTGCGGATACTTCTACAATCCCAACATCCATCCCTCCAAGGAATATGAGATGAGACTGGAAGAGACGAGAAAAGTTGTCCAAACTCTTGACGTTCATCTCATCGAGGAAATCTACGATGACGGACACTGGTTCAAGGTCACCCAAAAATTCAAGGGAGAACCTGAAAAGGGAAGAAGGTGCGATATCTGTTACGCCATAAGGCTTAAAAAAACAGCTCAGAAGGCTTCTGAACTCGGCTTCGGCATGTTCACGACTGTCATGAGCCTCAGCCCGATGAAGAAAGCAACTGTTCTCAACAGAATGGGAAAGATGTTTTCTCGCAGGTACAAAACGGATTTTTTAGAAGCCGATTTTAAAAAAAAGGACGGTTTTAAAAAAAGTGTTGAATTGAGCAAAAGTCAAAAACTCTACCGCCAGAATTATTGTGGATGCGTCTATAGTCAAAGGAAATTGAATGACAACAATAAATTATGAGATTGCCACGCTTCGCTCGCAATGACACAAAAGGA
>DAOVAM010000112.1 GCA_030671065.1 Candidatus Aminicenantota bacterium | reverse complement strand
GAGAGCCAGCAGAGGGAGTCGAACCCTCGACCTGCTGATTACGAATCAGCTGCTCTACCACTGAGCTACACTGGCTCTGTGCAGGAGTGTTCCTGCCAACAGATAGAAAATAGTGGAATTAGCCTGAACTGTCAAGGCATTCCAAATTTAACATCTTTTCCAAGATTGAGTCGAATAGATAGAACTTGTGCCTGAAGGCAAAATCGAATAATATATATATTGTATAGAAATAATCGTACTGTATAGAAAATATCGAGAAATCAGGGAAGAAATTCCATTTTTTTTCGTCTAAACTTATTGATTGGTTGAAGTGTGTTTCTCTATATGCAAAACGTGCTTAAGGAGAAACGAAGCCGTTCGGAATGGTCCCCGGAAAGATCGATCCGGAAACTGAAAGCGTTCGGCAAGTAAAAAAGGAAAAGAACAATTCAGGTGAACGACATGCGAAAATTATCCATCTTCATAATTGTAGTGTTATTGGCTCTAGTGGTGAGCTGCGGAAAATCAGGAGACAGCGATCCTGACAGGAAAGCGAATCCACAGGGAAAATCTCAAGCCGAGGGGGCTCGAGGAGACAGAGATGGATCCTCCGAACCAGGCCGAAAACCCGGATCTAAACCGCAGAGCGGCGAGGATATCGATATCGATAAACTCGATATCCCCGATCGTATGAAAGAGGCCATCAAATCCGGACAAATCCCCGAGGAGCAGATCGCGGAAATGCTGGCGCGATTCCAGAGCGGTGGGGGTGAGGCTGTTCCAGTGAATGTTGAACTGGTCCAGCTGAAAAATTTGAACTCTTACCTCGTCCTCAACGGCATCGTTGAGCCGGAACGAAAAGTTGAGATATTCTCCCGTTTATCCGCATACGTGAAGGAAATCGTGAAGGAAGAAGGCGCTTATGTCCAGGAAAACGATGTTCTGGCTCTTCTTGACGAAACGGAAATCAAGATCAGCTACGAACAGTCTAAGATCGAACTGGAACAGGCAAGGCTCACTCTGGAAGAGGCGGAACAAAACTATGTCCGCAATCAAGAGCTGAAAAAACGCGACCTCATTTCTGAGCAGGATTTCCAGACTCAGGAAGCACAGTACAAGCAGCGGCAGCTCGATCACCAGAACCGAGCAGAGAGTTTTAAAAACCTCCAGCTCCAGTTGGACTGGACCAAGATCCGATCCCTCTCTGAAGGCTACATCACAGAGCGATTGATCGAGGTAGGCGATCGTGTCAACGCCAACCAGCAGGTCTATACAATCGAGGATTTCAATCCTCTACTGATCCGTGTGTTCGTTCCCACATCCGACTCCATCAAGCTGAAGACCGGGATGCTATCAGAAGTAACAACAGAAGTTGTTAAGGGCGCTTTGTTTGGAGGCAGTGTCAAGTTGATCAATCCCAGGATCGACGTCCAAACAGGAACGGTCAAAGTCACAATCGAGGTCTTCGATGAATCCCTCCGTTTGAAACCGGGGATGTTTGTTGAAGCCAGAATTGTCATAGGGATGAAAGAGAATGTTCTGGTCATCCCGCGAAAAGCCATCTTGTATAAACAGAATTTGACTTATGTTTTTGTTATGAATCGAAATCAAGTATCCCAGCGTGAAGTTACTCTGGGCCTGAACGAGGAGGACGACGTGGAAGTGGTCAGTGGCCTGGAAGAAGGCGAAACCATCGTCGTGGTTGGAGTAGAAGGGCTCAAAGACGGACAACGAGTCGAAGTGATCCAATGAAACTCGTCAAGTTCTCCCTCAACCGTCCTGTGTCCATCTCTATGTTCACCGTTGCCGCAATCATTTTCGGTTTCATTGCGTATTCAAAACTCAATCTGAACCTGCTGCCCAAGATATCCTACCCCACCCTCACCATCAAGACAGAATACCCCGGCACAGCTCCCTCAGAAATCGAGAACATCGTTTCCAAACCCATTGAAGAGACCTGCGGTGTTGTGGATAATGTCGTGCGCATTTCCTCGGTCTCCCGAGCGGAGCTTTCCGAGGTGACGGTCGAGTTCGCCTGGCACACCAATATGGATTTCGCCACGCTAAAACTCAGAGAAAAATTGGATATTCTGCGCCTTCCTGTAGGAGCCGCCAAACCGGTCATCCTCAGGTACGATCCCAACCAGGAACCCATCATGAAGCTCGGTCTGACCGGCGACGCTGATCTGGGATTCATTCGTTACATCGCTGAGAGGGAAGTCAAACAATCCCTTGAAAGCATCGAGGGAGTTGCAGCATGTTCCATCTCTGGTGGTCTAGAGGACGAGATCCACATCGACATCAATGAGCAGAAGCTCAGCCTTCTCAACATCCCCATCACGACTGTGGCCAACCGTCTGGGGCAGGAAAACGTCAATCTTTCTGCCGGGATTCTCAAGCAAAAAGACAGTCAGTTCTTGGTTCGAACGGTCAATCAGTTCAAGACCGTTGAAGAAATCAAAGACATCATTATTGAAAGAAGAGGCGATGTCCAGATCACTCTGGGCAGTGTGGCGGATGTGTTTCGCGGTTATAAAGAACGCAAAGTCATCTCGCGCATCAACGGCAAAGAATGTATTGAAGCAGCCATCTACCGAGCGGCAGATGCCAATACGGTCTCTGTGGCCAATGCTGTCGCAGAAAGGCTGCAAATGGTCCAGGAGAACATCCTAAGACCCCGCAATATGGAATATCTGGTCATCACCAATCAATCCAAATTCATCAAAAACACTATCCATGAGGTCAAACAAACCGCTGTCATCGGGGGAATACTGGCCATCCTGGTTCTGCTCTACTTTTTAAAAAACTTTCGCAGCACCATGATTATCGGGGCTGCCATACCCATTTCTGTTATCATAACCTTTTTCCTGATGTATTCTTCCAAAATCTCCTTGAATATCATATCTCTGGGTGGACTGGCACTCGGGATCGGGATGTTGGTGGATAACTCTATCGTGGTGCTGGAGTCTATCCAGCGTTACCGGGAAAAGGGTGAGGGGCTGTACGAGTCCGCTTTCAAAGGAACATCCGAAGTGGCAGGAGCTGTGACCGCCTCCACGTTCACGACCGTCGCCGTGTTCTTCCCCATCGTGTTCGTAGAAGGCATTGCTGGCCAGCTGTTCAAGGACATGGCTCTGACAGTGACCTTTTCCCTTCTGGCCTCCTTAGTCGTATCTTTAACACTCGTCCCGATGCTCAATTCGATCATGCGTCGCGAAAATCCAAAGGAGTGGCTGACCAGAGTGCTTAAAATTCTGTTCAGGCCCCTGGATAATCTGTATAACAAGTTCTATCTCACTTATAAAAAATCCCAGGACGCTACCTTTAGACACAGAAAAATCATTATGATCAGTGTAATCGCACTGTTTGCCCTCTCTGTCTTCATGACCCGATTCATGGGCAAAGAGCTGATTCCGGTCATTTCCCAGGGAGAATTCTTGATAAATGTCGAATTCAAACCCGGAACCGCTCTCAAAGAGAATACCGCCATCGTCACGGATATTTCCGAGTCGCTTAAAAAATATGACGAAATCGACAGCATCTACGAACTGATCGGAAAAGGATCCCGTGGAGGAATATCCTTTCAGGAGGAACGGGAAAACCTCTCTGAATTCGTTATCCGTCTGAAACCGGGAATTCTAGGAAAAAAGGAAAACCGAATCATGGACCGTGTACGGGCTGATCTGGAAAAGTTTCCCACCACCAAAATCAAAGTCTACAAGCCTCGCCTTTTCTCCTTCAAAGCTCCGCTTGAGGTCGTGATTTCAAGCAACGACCTGGATATGATCAAACAGGTCTCCGACGAACTACTGGGGAAGCTCAGGACTGTGGACGGGATCATCGACCTGAAGTCCAGCATGGAAGAAGGCTATCCAGAAATCCAGATCATCTTCAACCGGGCCGTTCTGGCTTCACAAGATATGACGATCAACTCGGTGGGCTCGCAGATTAGAAACAAGATCGAGGGCGAAGTCGCCACACGGTTCATCGAAAGTGACCGGGAAATCGACATTCGAGTTCGCCTTTCCGAGGATTCCCGCGACCGCGTGGACAAGATCAGTCGGATCAACGTCCGGAATGGTCTGGGCGTGATGGTTCCACTGAAGGCGCTGGCCGATGTGCGTATCCAAGAAGGGCCAGCAGAGGTTCGCCGAATACTCCAGCAAAAATCTGCGGTCATCACTGGGAACATCTCAGGAATATCCCTGGATGAGGCCAAAGAAGAGGTCATGGCAAAAGCCGCAACCATAGACTGTGGTCCAGAATGTTCGATCTATTTGGCCGGACAGAGCATGGAACAGGATGTGGCCTTTTCCTCCATGATCTTCGCTATCTTCTTGGCCGTGTTTCTCGTCTATCTGGTCATGGCTTCCCAGTTTGAATCCTTTAAAAAACCATTTATCATCATGTTCACTATCCCCCTTGGCATTATCGGGGTTGTGATCGTCGGGCTCGCGTTCAGCATATCCATCAATGTGATCGTGCTCATAGGACTGATCATTCTCTCTGGCATCATCGTGAACAACGCCATCGTGTTGGTGGATTATATCGGACAGTTGCAGAAACAAGGAATGCGGAAGGTGGAAGCCATCAAAACCGCTGCCCAGGTGAGATGGCGACCGATCCTGATGACAACGATCACGACAGTCCTGGGGCTTACGCCCATGGCACTGGATTTCAACGAGGGCTTCGAGATCCGCATTCCTCTGGCTTTGACTCTGATCGGGGGATTGATCTTCGGAACATTTCTGACTCTGGTGTTTATCCCACTCGTCTATAATACAGTGGTTCGGGATCCCGCAGTCGCTGATGAAAAAGAAAGTCGTTTGACACATCTTTTCAAAAGCACAAAAATGGCTTTTTCTTTTGAAAAAACAAAACCGAGGAAATCATGAATTTACCCGAATTTTCTATAAGAAAGCCTGTTACCATCATCGTGGCTATGCTCATCTTTATCACCATCGGTATCATCTCGATCCTCAAGCTACCTCTGGAGATGTTGCCAGACACCTCTTTTCCCGGACTCATGGTGCAGATCTCCTATCCTTCTTCATCTCCAGAAGAAGTGGAACGTATCATCACACGGCCCATTGAAGACATGTTAGCCACCATCAACAATCTGGAGAGTCTCAGCTCCACCTCTTCATCTTCGTCCTCCAACATCCACATGCAGTTTAAGACAGGAACCAACATGGACATGGCCACCATGGAAATTCGCGACAAGATCGACCTCGTCCGCAATGATCTCCCTGACGATGTGGAGAACATCCGCATCCGTCGATTTTCAATGAATGACCGGCCTGTGATCAACTTCAGTGTGGCTCTGCCAGGGGACCTGGAAAACCTTTACTACTGGTCGGAAAACTATATCACACAGCAACTAGAACGGATTGAGGGCGTAGCCAATGTGGACATCCGAGGGATCCGCAACAAGGTCCTGACCATTTACCTCAAGCCCGAAGTCTTCTATTCATCCTCCATCCGTATCACCGACCTGACCGACACCATCCGCAACAATAACATCAATATTTCAGCCGGATATGTCGAAGAAGGCCCTTTGCGTTATGTGGCCCGTATTCCAGGGGAACTCAAAATCCTGGAGGATGTGAAAGGCCTCCCTGTCAGCAACAAGGGGCTGACCATAGCGGATGTCGCCCGTGTGACCTACGATTATCCCCTTAAAGAAGACTTCAATCGCCTGGACGGGAATGAAACCGTCCGGTTTCAGATCTACCGGGCATCCAACGCCAACATCGTGGATGTTTGCAATACCGTCAAATCCACCATGGCGCTGATCAAAGAGACACAGCCTGAGCTCCAGAATCTGACCACTATCTTCTATAGAGACCAATCCGAGGATATTCTCAAAAGCCTCAAGGATCTCACTATCTCCGGAATCGTCGGTGGTTTTCTGGCAGTTATCGTCCTGCTCTTTTTCCTGAGAAAATTCCGGAGCACCATCATCATCGCCCTCGCCATTCCCATGGCCATGGTGTTTACTTTCAGCTTCATGTATCTTTACCGTACCGTCCTTCACGCGAACGTCACTATCAATATCATCTCCCTCAGTGGACTGATGATGGCAGTGGGCATGTTGGTGGATAACAGTGTCGTGGTCCTGGAAAACATCTTTCGACTTCGACAGGAAAAAGGATATCCCGCCCTGAAGGCCTCCCTGCAGGGAGCCGGTGATGTCGCTCTGGCTGTTACCGCATCAACATTCTCGACTCTGGTCGTGTTCATCTCGTTGAGCTTTGTATCACGGTCAGGATTCGGTCGTTTCATGATGGATTTTGCGATGACCATCTCCCTGGCTATGATCGCCTCGCTGATCGTTTCTCTCTCATTCATTCCACTGGCAGGAAGCCGTATTCTTGCGGGTAAAACCAGAGAAAAAGCCCGTTGGCTGGTCAAGCTAACCTCTTTCTATGAGCGTATCCTCAGCTTCACCATAAAAAACTGGAAAACCAAGCTCCTTATGGTCGGCCTGGCAGCGTGTATTTTTTTCATCTCGTTCCAGACCCTCAAAAATATCGAGCAAGGATATATGCCTCGAAGCGATGAGCGGGAGGTCAATGTCTCGGTCTTCATGCCACGCAGTTTTACACTCGAAGAAATGAAAGCCCTCTTCTTTGGTTACGAGAAGCTCCTGTTCTCAAATAAGGAGGATCTGGCTATAAAATACGTGACAACCCAATTCGGCGTACGAGGCATGCGGCAGGGACGTTTCCGAGGGAGTATTGAACTGGCCCTGGAAGATGAAGGACCGTCAGTGACCGAGATCAAAGAAAAACTCAAGGA
>DAOVAM010000205.1 GCA_030671065.1 Candidatus Aminicenantota bacterium | reverse complement strand
GAATAGGATTGCGATGTATTATCGATTCAATCTAATCCTCTTGGAGAAGTCATGAGTAAACATAGTTCGGTGGCTCTAGTGACCGGAGCTGGCCAGGGAATTGGCCGGGGAATTTCTCTTGAGCTGGCCAAAAATGGGTTTGATATTATCGGGATGGATATCATCCATGACGCTGAAAATAAAAAAGTTGGGCTGTTTGAAGTCAAGGAGAAAGTGGAGGAGCTGAATGTGTCTTTCCTACCAATCCAGGGCGATGTTTCCTCTCTTGAAGACCATGAAAAGGTCATTAATCAGTCACTGGAGGGATTCGGGAAGATAGATGTGCTCGTGAACAACGCAGGAGTGGCCCCGAAAAAAAGACTGGATATCCTGGAGACAACTCCAGAAAGCTATGACAGGCTCCTGTCCATCAATGCCAGGGGTCCGTTTTTCTTGACTCAGAAGATTGCCAATCAGATGATCAAACAGCTCAAGGAGAATCCGGAATCAAAGCCCTGCATCATCTTCATCTCCTCGATATCCGCTTCTGTGTCTTCTCCTTCAAGGGCAGAATACTGTGTCTCCAAAGCCGCTTTAAGCCAGACGGCTCGGGTATTTGCGGACAGGCTGTCCGAATACGGCATAAATGTCTATGAAGTGCGCCCAGGGATCATCCAGACGGAGATGACCGCCCCTGTCCGGGAGAAATACGACAAGCTCATCAAAGAAGGCCGTGTGCCGCAGAAGCGGTGGGGATTTCCGGAAGATGTCGGAAAAGCGGTTGCTGCTCTGGCCAGAGGAGACCTTGGTTACTCTACCGGGCTGATCCTCGAGGTCAGCGGCGGGATGAACATCTCCCGACTTTGAAAACGGAAGAGACAAAAAAAGAGCGTTTCTTTATCATTCCGACCCACTAAGCGAGGTGGATGCATTAATATCAAATACAAGATGGTTTTTGCGAAAAATAAAGCCACTTGATAGTTTTCTAGAGTTGTAAACGTGTCATTGCGAGTGAAGCGTGGCAATCTCGTATTGAAGGATGAACGATCTGAAGATGAATAAACAGAAGGAAGCAGAGGAGAGCTAAGTATGAAAAAGTCTGAGAAGGTTTTCAAAAACATACAAAAAAGCCAGTTGATCGCCCTCCTGACCCCTAAGAGCAAGAATGAGTGTGTGAAAGCTTATGAACTGCTCCGTTCTTCTGGCGTTGTTCTCGAGATCGCTCTGCGGTCGGAACATGCAGTCGGGGGGATCAAATCCATAATTGAGAAGTATCCCGGTGCTTTGGTGCTGGCGGGAACCGTGATGACCCAAGAGCAGGCGGAGAAAGCCATTCATGCAGGAGCTGCGGGTGTTGTGTCGGCGGATTACATTCCAGAGGTTGTGGATGCATGCGTGCATAAGGATGTGATGTGTGTCCCGGGCGGTCTTTCGGATGCAGGAAAACAGCTGGTCCAGAAGGCCACGGGCTACGGATGTTCTCTGGAGGAACTCCGGGATAAATATCCGTACCAGTGGGTCTATAAGCTGTTCCCCGCCTTCTCAGGGAAACTGTCTAACATGGACCTTCCTCTTTCCTGGAAGGGTCCGTTCAGGAATTTGACTGTCATCTATACCGGAGGGATCACTCTCGACACCTTGAGGGAAGCGATCAGAAAAGCACCGGAAGGGATCTTCTGCGCCTCAGCCCTGACAAAAAACATGGAAAAACCTGCGCTGATGAAGGAAGAGATCCATCAGTGGAGAGAAACACTCAGGCCTCATCTCCTAAAGCCAAAAAAAAATACAGAAAGTCAAAGAACCGCTTGAACGGCGAGAGCCCACAGTGGTCACGATCGGAGAACTGATGGTGCGCTTGTCTCCTCCCGCAGGAATTCGACTCCAGAGTGCCCGGAATTTCGACGTGAATTTTGGCGGGGCGGAAGCGAATGTCGCAGTCTCCCTGGCCAGGTTCGGTATGAACGCCGCTTTTGTGACCGCTTTACCACAGAACGACCTGGGTGATCATGCATATAACACTTTGAGGATGCACGGTGTGGACACTCGGTTCATCCTCAGACAGGGCAAGCGAATTGGAGTCTACTATCTGGAGCATGGTGCAGGACCCAGGCCTTCCAAGGTTGTTTACGATCGTGCCCGTTCCGCCTTTTCTGAGTTGGGATCTTCTGACCTGGATTGGGAGCAGATTCTGGAGGATGCGCAGTGGTTCCACTGGACGGGGATCACTCCGGCCCTGAGTGATTCTTTGGCGGCCAGCCTCCGCGAGGGATTGACGCTGGCCAAAAAAAAGGGGGTCACAGTCAGTGTGGACCTGAATTACAGGAAAAAACTCTGGAGCGAAGACAAAGCCAGAAAGGTGATGACAGAACTCATGCCGTTCGTGGACATCCTCATCGGGAATGAAGAGGATCCTCATCGCGTGTTCGGCATACAACCAAAAAGGACAGATGTGGCAGCAGGGAAGCTGGATGTGGAGGGTTACCGGGGACTGGCCAAAGAGTTGGCGAAACGTTTTGGTTTCAAGAAAGTGGCCATTTCCCTACGAGAAAGCCTCTCTGCTTCCGAGAATATATGGTCAGCCTGTCTTTTGAGCGGAAACAAATTTATCAAGAGTCCAAAACACCGTGTTTGGATCGTGGACCGAGTCGGAATAGGGGATGCCTTTGCGGCCGGCCTGATTTTTAGCCTGCTGAAGGGAAAAACTGACAAGGAGGCGCTCAATTTTGGAGTTGCCGCTGCCTGCCTCAAACATTCGATCTGCGGGGATTTTAACCTCGTCAGTGTCGAAGAAGTGGAACGGGTAGCAGCCGGTGAAACAGCCGGTCGGGTTCAGCGTTAGAGAAAATTAATGGCCGTGCAGAACCGCGGCCATTCATATTCAGGAAGATAGTCAAAAGAGTGAAATGAAAGTCGATTTTATGCGATCGATAGATCGCAGGCTCGGAGTGCCCCTCTGTTTTGTCCTTTCCTGCCTTCATGGATTCAGGAAAATCTTCAGCAAACCTAAACTCATCCAAAATCCCGGGAGAATTCTGTTCATCGAGCTGTCAGAAATGGGAAGCATGGTCCTGGCCTATTCTCTTTTCAAGAAGACCAGGGAAATGTTCCCAGACGCAGAGCTTTATTTTCTGACCTTCAAGGAGAACCGGTATGCGGTGGATATTCTGGGTATCATCCCGGAAGAGAATGTCATCACCCTGAGCAGTCGCAGTTTTTTCAGTTTTCTGTTCTCATCCGTTGGCGCGGTACGGAAGTTGAGAAAGAGGAAAATCAGCGTTGCCGTGGATATGGAGCTTTTTGCCAGGCTCACAGCCATTCTCAGCTACTTGAGCGGTGCAAAGAACAGGGTCGGGTATTTCAGGTATCACAGTGAGGGATTATACAGAGGAAATTTCCTGACGCACAAGGTCGCGTTCAATCCTCATATCCATATGGCCCAGAATCTTCTCAACCTGATCTATGCGATCGCCTCCTCTCCGGGAGATCTGCCTCTGACAAAAAAACTCCTTGCAGATGGAGACATCTTTATTCCGAAGATCCAGGTATCAGAGACAGATAAAGAGAAGATGTTCGAGAGACTCCAGGAAGAGAACGCGAATATCCGGAAAGCAAAAAAGATCGTCCTTCTCAACCCGAACGCGAGTGACATCGTGCCTTTAAGAAGGTGGCCCATTGAGAATTATATCGAGCTGGCCAAGAAGCTTCTCAAACATGAAGGAGTGCATATTATCATCACAGGAGTTGAGTCGGAAAAAGAACCTGCCGGTGCTCTGCATGATTCGCTAGACTCGGCCAGATGCATGAACTTTGCAGGGAAGACTTCCTTTTTTGAATTGATCGCCCTGTATAACATCGCTCACATTTTGATTACCAATGACAGCGGGCCCGTGCATTTTTCGGTGATGACAGATATCAAGACGTTCGCATTCTTCGGGCCTGAAACTCCCAAGCTTTACGGGCCGTTAGGGAAGAAATGCCGCGTGTTTTATACAAATTACAGCTGCAGTCCCTGCATATCTGCATTTAACCATCGGAAGTCTCCCTGCACTGACAACAGGTGTCTCCAGGCCATCACGGTGGAGGATGTCTACGCGGAGGTCAGGAAACTGATCGAGGGAGACTGATTGGATCACGCGGACAGTCTGACCGGTGCGATTGGATTAAAAATATTTTCCTGATCGACAAGGTTTTTTGACTTTGATCAACCAGCAAGTGCCATGTCTTTGAGAAAAAAGACTTATCTCATCATAGGGATCGTTCTGATCCTCCTCGCACTGATATTCATC
>DAOVAM010000253.1 GCA_030671065.1 Candidatus Aminicenantota bacterium | reverse complement strand
CCAACAGTCTAAACTGGCTATTGCGGATTCTTATTTCCGCAAGGGCGACGCAGCAAATATGATACTTGCAGCCTCCGAATACAGGGAGTTCATTAACCTTTTTCCTTTTAGCCCTTCTGCACCCTATGCCCAATACCAAATTGCAATGACGTTCTATAAAAAAATCTACAGTCCGGGAAGAGACCAGACAAAAACCCATCAGGCCCTTGAAGAGTTCAAGAAGATGCTGACAAATTACCCGACGAGTGATGAAGCAAAGGGGGCCCAGGAAAAAATCTTAGATTGCGAAGATAAACTGGCATCACACGCTTTTCAAATCGGGCTTCACTATTACAAAGTCGGAAGTTACAGAGCCGCCATCATCCGGTTGAGGGAAATCCTGACGGCATATCCCAATTATTCAGGATTGGAGCAGGTGTACTATTATCTGGGGGATTCTTTTTACGGTGGAAAAAATTATCCTCAGAGTTCCTCCTTTTTCACAAAGTTAATCTCTGACTATCCCCAAAGCAAATTCGCCAAAAAAGCCCGGAAGAAACTTGAGGAAATTGAAAAGAAGATCAAAGAAGCCGAAAAAAAGGCCCCCATAAAAAAGAACGGGAATCGTAAAAGTGCGGGAGCTTTCCATGAAAATAGTTGAAATTTTCCTGTTATCCGCTTTATTGGTGTTGACTCTCACTTGTTTCTCCGAAGCGCAAGAACCGGAACCGCAAGAACAGGAACAAAAACTGTTTAACGCTGTATCCATCAGTCCTGGCCTTGGATTCGAATATTTCTCACGAACCATAGGCTGGGATGATGACGAATACACATCGAAGCTCAAATCCCTTTTCCTCACTCTGGATGCAGAAGTGGAGCTCCAGAGAGGGATCTACGTGAGAGCAGTTCTTGGCTTTTCCTCTTCCAGCTATGAGGCCCTTGTGTTCAGGGAGCTTCCCGTATCTGTGCAATTGCCTGAGGATTATATCAAAGGATTTATTCTTGGGGCGGAAGTCAGAAAAAAACTCATCCATTCAGAAAGCTTAAGAGTGGACGCCTTCGGCCAATTCTATTATTGCTACGGCAATAAAAAGGAATGGGAAGTCCCGGGCCTTGCGGTGGAAGGAAGTGTTGAAGGAAGGCCAATATGGATGAGAGCGCCTGTGGGATTTATCTTCACTTATACAGGATATGAATCCTTCTTTCCTTACATCAACCTGAATTTCAACAAACTCTGGGGAAAATTCAACATGGACGAAACCATCCAGGATCTCACTGGAAGAGAAGAGAAAAAAATATCCGGAGAGAGTTCATTCTGTATTTCACTCGGTTTCACCTTCAAGCTCACTGAATCCATTAACTTCAAATCAGAAGCAAGCTTTATGCCTTATAAGGAAGGAACGGATTTTGGCATACTGGTCAAAGCGATTTATTCACTAGATTAATCTTACGGAGGCGATCATGAAAGGAAATAAATTCATCCTTGTAGTCATTCTTGTTCCTTTCTTTCTTTTTTCGTGTCAGTCGAGCCGAGATTCTTCTTTCAATCAAAAAAATTTCATACTTGTAAGCCAAGGAAATTCATACAGCCCCAGAGGAATGCAGTATGTCTCAGACCAGGTCCTCGTCAAGTTTAAACCCTCTGTCACAGAAGAGATGAGAGAAGCCGCAATCGCTTCGTATCAATCCACGACGCTGAAAAGAATTTCATGTATAAACGTCTACCAACTCCAGATCCCTGAAGACATCGCAGTGGAAGAGATGATTTATCTTCTCGAGCAAAATCCCGATGTGGAGTATGCTGAACCGAACTATCTCAGACGGCTCGCTCAAGTGACTCCAAATGAGCAGTTTTTCGAAGACCAATATGCTCTCTACAATCCAGGAGGAATATTCGGGCCTCCCTCCAGCCCTCAATCCGGAACAGAAAGAGCGGATATCAAGGCCAGAGAAGGCTGGGAAGAGACCCGGGGGGATGAGGCCGTAGTCATTGCCGTTCTCGATACTGGCGCGGACTTCAACCATCCTGACCTTGATGACAAGCTTTTTTCGAACGGATACGACTTCATCAACGATGATCCTGATCCCATTGATGACCATGGGCATGGAACGATCGTCGCCGGAATCGCGGCGGCGGAGACCAATAACGGAGAGGGTATCGCCGGAGTCGCCTGGAACTGCAAAATTTTACCGATAAAAATCGTGGACAACACCGGTTGGACCGATGTGTCTACAGAAGTTGATGGGATCAACTGGGCTATTCTCAACGGCGCTGATGTCATAAACCTCAGCCTTGGGGGACCAGGAGTATCCCAGTCTGAACAAGATGCGATACGAGCCGCCTATACTAACGGCATAGTAGTCGTCGCGGCAGCCGGAAACGACGGAGCCGCAACATATTATCCCGCAGCTTATCCTGAGTGCATGGCTGTGGCTGCCACTAATTCAGATGATGAAAGAGTCACTTTTCTAAACACTGCAGGGGATCCTTGGCCAGCTTGGCAATCCAACTATGGGCCTGAAATCGATGTTGCAGCCCCGGGAGATTGGGTCATCAGTTCATTTCCCACCGACCTCACACCTCCACTATTCGATCCCTATATATTTTCATCGGGAACTTCATTATCAACTCCTCATGTTGCGGGTTTGGCGGCTCTCATCAGGAGTATAAAACCCGAGCTTTCCGCCGAAGATATCATGGATGTCATCCGTTACACGGCCGACGATGTGAACTCCGCAAATTATGCTGGAAGGGATGATTTCATCGGATACGGCCGGATCAACATGGAACGGGCCCTGGTTCCGATCATTATCTCTGCGTTGAACCCACACAAATGATCAGATCTCTTCATATTAAGAATTTAGCCACGATTGAAGAGATCGAACTCCCGCTGCAAGACGGATTCACGATACTCACCGGTGAGACGGGAGCCGGAAAATCCATCATCATCGACGGAATCAGGCTCATTCTCGGAGAGAAAAGTTCTCCGGATATGATCCGCACCGGGAAAAAGGAGACATCGGTCGAGGTCATTTTCCCGTTTCATCAGGCAATAGCGGATTTCAAAGACTACTTTCCAGAAAAAGAAGAAGAAATGTTCTTGCAAAGGAAGGTTCCTGCAAAAGGAACGGGAAAAGCCTACATCAACGGCATTCATGTTCCCAACAGAAAGCTTAAAGAATTGGGAGTCAAGCTTGT
>DAOVAM010000152.1 GCA_030671065.1 Candidatus Aminicenantota bacterium | reverse complement strand
AACAGGTCATCCAGTGAAAACCAGGCATACGTTTGGCAAGAGCCTGGTCGTCGCACGCGTATCTGATATCGATCTGTGAGCGGCAGATGGGCAAAAACGGTGCGTCGACTATTTCCCCAAGAAGACCCACCCATTGTTTCGATGCGAAATCGGGCACGATATTAGTCACAACCTGGCCTTTACTCATCTCCACCTTCGGTGCAGCGCCGTAGTCCGATTCAAAATGGGTGAGAATCCGTGCGGGTTCTCGTTTTTTGCCGTCCATTTTTCTCGGGGCTGTGCAATGAGCCAGGGTGATTATCCCTTCATGCGGGTAGGTTGGGTCGTTGAGAAATGTGGGTTTTCCTGAGATGTTGCCCAGCAGCACGCCCGAGGGGATAACGACAAAATCCGACTCGCAGAAAGCCAGATAACCGGAATCGTTGAGAGTGCTTAATGTGAGGCAGGCCGAGGTTTCGGCGATGGGCATGATCGTTCCCATGCAGCCGTTGATGGTGATGGCCCTACAGTCAGCCTTTTTCATCAGTGCGCGGAAGACTTGGTCGAGCAGGAAGGCATTTTCCACGAACTGAGATTTGGTCTCCAGTGTTGTTCCCGAAGACTTTAAGTATGAAGCCGCTTGCTGCCGTGCCTTTTGTACAGCGTTCTCGTCGGAGCGTGCCTCCTTGATCAATTTGCCCAGTTCTTCATAGGAGATCGTCCGGATGTCGTATTTCCATATGTCCTTTACCAGTTGAGGCACCACTCCCTTCGGCTGAGACCAGGCGCCGGGCCCTCCCACAGTAAGGATTCTCGTGCCCACTGTACTCTGCAGGCCGTACAGGGCTCGCAGCCGCCAGAGAATTTCCTCCTGACTGTCAATCACGATATCGTCATCGTCAACACCTTTGACAGCGAGCGAATCGGTATGCTGTCTTAAATAGCGGGGACTGATGATTTCATACCAGAGATAGACAGGGCCTGACTTATGGCGGCAGAAAAATATCATGTCCTTTCCCGCTTTTTCCAGCTCGTGGAACACGTCCATCCATCCTCCGGCTGGATAAATCAATATCACATGAGAAGTGGAAATATCGCTTACTGCAGAGAGGTCGTTTGTCCCGCGGACGCGAGCTACAGGTAGGAAATCAACAGGAAAATCAGCCTTTTTTCGAAGTCTATTCAGCTCACCTTGAATCCGGGAAGCTTCTTCGTCAGCATCCCTTTGGGTTTGAATCGAGCCCCAGGCTCGCCAGCTTGTTTGATGTCTGCGTTTAGGTGTGCTGTAAACAAGAATGGGTTTGACCTTTAACGGGACTCGTTTAAAGCCGAGCTCTTCTGCCTCATTTCCCGTTAGCAGGCGCCAGGAGAGACCGCTCAATGCCATGCCTCCCATAGCTGTGGCCCCTAGACCTTTTAGAAAGGTCCGACGGGTCAGAGGGTCACTTCCTGCTGGGATGGATTCTCCCCTTGGACAGCAGTGCGGTTGAAATTTAGTTTTTTGCCCTAATTTGTTTTTATTCATAACAGAATTCCTTTCATGAGTAACTCATTTACACACTTGACACTGTTTACCTTGTCAGCACTAATCCTGGGCTTTTCCAGGTCAGCTCTCTCCCATCGACAACAAAGGTTCCGTTAACCATCACAAACTCGATTCCCTCGGCATACTGATGAGGTTCAAAGAATGTGGCTGTGTCCTTGATTGTGTTCAAGTCGAAAACAACAAGGTCTGCACAAAGCCCTTCCCGGATCATGCCCCGGTCACGAAGGCCCATGATTTGTGCGGGAAGTGACGTTGAGGCTCGAACCGCATTTTCGAGAGAGATGGCCTTTCTTTCTAGAGCGTAATGTCTGATTTTTCGAGGGAATGTGCCGTAGTATCGGGCGTGGACCGGTCCATCTCCAGGAAGAGAGATACTGGCATCTGAGGATGTGGCTGTCCAGGGTTGAGCAGAAAACGCTTCAATATCTATCTCTGACATCGAAAATCCTCGCATTCTCGCACCTCCCCGTCTTTTTGGATCGCCCTCCATCTGCAATTGAATGGCCATCTCGATGTCAGATATTTTGTGCTCTCCTGCAAGCTGGGCGAGGGTTTTCCCGATATAAGACTTATCTGGATAGTCCATGACTATAATATTCTCTGCGCCACCTCTCCAGTTGAGTGCGTGTTTGATATCACCATATAAGTCTTTTCTTTTTTCAGGTTCTTCCAGCACTTTTTTCAGCTCTTCCTTGAAGTTTCTGCCGAGTGCCCACCGGGGAATCAAAACGGTTCTTCCATCGCTTCCGGAGGAATTATACGGATAGCAATCCGCCCAAATGTCCACTCCCTGAGCTCGTGCCTCATTGATCAGTCGAATGATCGCTCTGCTTCCTCCCCAGAAATCTGCGCCTCTGGCTTTTATGTGCGCAGCAACGACTGTTGCTCCCGTGCGTTTTCCGACCTCGATCAGTTCGAGAATGTTCTCCAGCATGTTCGGGGGTCCGGCTTCGTCCTGGCTGGGTACATACCACATGGGGGAGAGGCCCGAAGCGCGCTCATGTGCCAGGAAAATGCCTCCGAATGGAACGATCTCTTCCACCAGGGCAGCGACTTCATCGACCGTGCTCCAAATGCTGGGTACGTATTCAAGGCCAGAAGACATGCCTGCAGCTCCTTCTTCCATTGCCTTGCGGATGAGTTCCTGCATAAGGCGGATTTCTTCCTGGGTTGCGGGCCTTTGAAAATCATCTTTCATCACATATCTCCGGACAGTATTGTGCCCTATCAGGAGTAAAGCATTCGGGCCGATGCCTCTTTGAGTGAGTGCGTCTTTCTGTTTTTTAATCGAAAGAGGCGAAGTCCCACAGTGATTGGAGACCAGAGTCGTCACACCTTGACTGACGAAATTGGGTGCAAAATACCTTTTCTCGTCCTTGCCGGTCCATACTTTTTCGCTGTCCACTCTGTCATACGCATGGGTGTGGATATCGATAAAGCCTGGAGAAATGATTTTTCCTTCTATATCGATTATCCTTCCCGCCTTGACTTTGTTTTTTAACCGGCCCACTGCAGCAATTTTTCCGCCTTTAATCCCTACATCTGCATAAAAACAAGGATTTCCGGTTCCATCTAAAACGCTGCCGTTAATGAAGAGCACGTCATATGTGTCACTATTCCGAGCTGATCCAGAATTAGGATTTGCCATAAGGAATACAATTGCCAAAAAGACGATCGAAAGACTTTTGATGCATTTCATTTTAGACTCCTTTTTCTGTCTCCTATCGTTGATAGTTTACATACTATCTTTTATTTGAAAAGTAAATGGTAAAGAGGAGTATCGCTGGAATGACAGGGAAAAGAAATTGTGTTCATCCTCCGATTGTGCGAAGATAATAAACCTTGCCAATCAGTGTTATGAATTATTTTATGAGGAGATCAATGAAACCCGGAAAATTTTTGGGGATTTTGATCTTCTGCATGTTCGTGATCTCTTGTGCCTCATCTCAAGCCAAGGTCGAACAGAATAAAGCCGAAGATTTCCAGGACGAGTATGAGCGGGCTCTTGTGGCTATGAAGTACGATTTAGTGGATGAGTCCATTAAATATCTGAAGAATGCTCTCTCCTTAGCCCCGGACCATCACCATTCCCGTTACCTGCTGGGCATGGCCTACATGAAGAAAGAGGATTATAAGGAGGCTGCGGCTGCTTTTGAAAAGTGTCTGGAATTGAAACCAGATGACTCCGAGACTCATACAAGGTTGGGGGAGGCTTATCGACACATGGGCTTACCGGAGAAAGCCGGTGAGGAATACAAGAAGGCGTATGCGGTCGATAACAGCTCTGTTGCCGGTTTCAATCTGGCCATACTGTATTATGAGCAGAACAAGTTTGAGCAGGCCTTGGAGTATGTCCAGAAATCAATACAGGAAGGAAATCATTCTGTTGAGGCATATAATCTCCAGGGAGTTATTCTCAATCAGCAGAAAAAATACAGTGAGGCCATCGCCAGTTTTAGCTATGCCTTTAAAACTGACCCAAAACACGCTGTCACTGCCATCAACCTGGCAGCCGCCTACATAAATAATAATGAGGGGAACAAGGCCCGTGAAATTCTCGAGTGGATTCTTCCGTACGTTCAGGAGCAAGAACTCAAGGATAAAATCAAAGAGTATTTAAAGAAAATCAAAAAACTGAATGAGTGATAGATGGGGATCGCGTCTTGAAATTTGACATGTGAAGATTTACGCTCTGCTGTCAGTTTTGACAGATCAAATGCCAGAATAGTTGCATACGTTGAGACACAACTCCCCTCACTATTGAAAACATGTCTTCATTTCTGATATTTTAAGAGTAATAAGAATGTTTACAGACAGTTTCAGGTGTTCAAAATGACTTTGGATGTGAAAATCAGAGCGTTTCAACCCAAGGATTTGGAGCAGGTTCTCAAGCTGGTCAAAGAGTTAGAGTCTGAATTGGCAGAGAAATTCACGGACGTGAAGATAAAGTCAGGAATTGACGATTACAGGAACCGTTATCTCAAGCCGGGGAATAAGTATAAAACGATCATTGCTGTAGTCGACAATACAGTAGTGGGCTATCTCATGGGTTATCCCTCGCTTGGCGCACCTGAAGTGGACAACATGTATGATATCCTCCCCGTCTCATCCAAATGGAGTCCCCCGGAATTTTTCCTGCAGATCACCTTTGTTTCCAAGCCCTTCAGAAACCAGGGGATATCCAAGAAGCTCCATAAAGAAATAATCATGTATGTCAAAAAACAGGGGCACAAAGAGGTCTACGCCTGTATCGCCAAATGGAATATTCCTGAAATCAAAGTCATCCGGTCCCTGAAATTTAAGTTGAAGGATCTGGGTTATAGATACAGATTGACTTTAAAACTGTAGAAGCTGCATCTCACTGTCCCTTTATTCCTTTCAACTCCACCTAAAATAACTCTGGCGAATAATAAACTTGAAATAGCGCAAAAGAAGAAAATTTCTTAGGTCATCTCGCCTTCACCTATCCTATCGAAAAGTTGAAAATTGACTCTATTTATACCGCCGATACTGATTGCAGCGGCTGAAAGACAAAAGACAGTAATAACCGCAGAAATATCTTGACAAGTATTAAATAATTCTGATAAATTACCTTCGCTTGGCGTTAGGGTGGTAAGCAATGATTTCTTCTTCAACACATAGGGTATCAATCCACGTAGATAGAAAAATTATACCATTAAAAATAAGAGAAGGAGGTGTGAATTAAACAGAGATATAAAATAAAAAAAACCGTGTCAAAATTAAAAAAGGGGGGTTAAAATGTTTAGAAGATTCCACAAAAAATTTTGTATTTGTTTTACCATTTCTTTAATTATTTTCTTAATCTCTGGAAGTCAAGCCTTTGCTGAAACCTGGGATGTCTATCCAACGATGACCAGACTAGAAATTCAGGCTGTAGTTGATTCTGCTTCAGATGGGGACACTATCTATTTTCATCCTGGATTTTATGATTGGAGCGATGCTCCTTTGACTGTAACAGGAGATAATGAAGGTGCGATTACTATTATTGAGAAAAGCCTTATTTTAAAAGGAGAAAGTGGGACTCTCATTTTCGGACCTGACAGCTCAGGTGAAGCTGGTGCGAATGCTTTTTATGTTATTGATCTAAATGTTGACAATGATGTTACCTTCGATGGTTTAAATTTTCAAACATTTTTAAGGGGAATATGTGCTGCTTATATTACTATTCCTCCAGGAGAACATT
>DAOVAM010000041.1 GCA_030671065.1 Candidatus Aminicenantota bacterium | reverse complement strand
AATGCCACATAGCCGACTTTCATTTAATTTTTTCTTTTAGGCTTATAATGAAGAAAATTTCTTTTTATGAGATTGCCACGCTTCACTCGCAATGACATATGATTACTTTTCTTGCTTTTCAAACTATCAATATTCTTATTTAGCTTTCTTCGCCCGATTCTACTTTGCCCTGCTTTGTGATCCTCAGTTTTTTTATCGTTTTCTGGTCGACTTCAAGAATCTTGAGGGACAGGCCTTTTATCTGAAGCTTTTCTCCAACTTCAGGCAATATCCCAAGATGATGCGTGATCAGTCCGCCGATCGTGATGTAGTTGTCTTCTGCGAATTCCAGGTCAAAAAGCTCCTCGATCTCTTCAACTTCCGTATCTCCTGATACAATATAATCAGAAGGACCTCTCTCAATGATCTGAGTTTCTTCCCTGTCATACTCGTCCTGGATTTCTCCCACAATCTCTTCCACGAGGTCTTCTATCGTGACAAGACCTGACACTCCGCCATGTTCGTCCACAACCACAGCCAGTTTCTGCTTTCTCTTCTGGAGTTCCTTGAGAAGCTCGGCGACCTTCATGGATTCGGGCACATAATACACTGGCCGGATGAGGGGCTCGATCGAGCTGCTTTTGAACTTGTCATCCGAGTATTCGAGGAGGTCTTTAGCGATCACGATCCCTTCGATATTGTCCACTCTATCTTTGTAGACCGGCACGCGGGAATGCTTCTCTTTGATCACCATCTCCCTGAGCTTTTCTATTGTTGTATCACTTTTAATGGCAGTCACATCCACTCGCGGAGTCATGATCTCCCGGACAACCGTATCCCCGAATTCAACAACGCTTTTCAGGAGCCCACGTTCTTCTGTTTCGATGATCCCTTCTTCTTGCGCTTCCTCGATAAAGGCCTGGATCTCTTCATCCGAGGTTTCACGGAGTTCTTCCTGTTCTTCAGCCGGTGCTTTGATTTTTGTTATGGCCAATAGAGGATAGGCGAGAAAACGGGCCAGCCTGTAAGAGGGGAGGAACAGGCCAAGGATCCTGTTTTTGTTCTGCGCATTGAGAAGCCGGGGCAGAGTGTCAAAGAATATGAAGTAAAATCCGAGAGAAATCAGGAACAGCCAGAGAGGCCAGTATCTCAATCGGGGAAATATTGTGAAAAGATAGACTAAAAATGCGATGAGAAAGATAATCCTCAGGAATCCGACTGCGGCTTTGATCTCATCGTAGATGTCAAGGATTTTTCCACGGTATGCCTTGTCTTTATCCTCAAGGAAGCGGCTGAGTGATATTTTTGAAAAAGAGCTCAAGGAAAGATGATAGAGCGAAAAAAGAAAAGCAGCGAGGAAGCTTAGGGAAAATCCTACCCATTCCATAAATTCAATGTCCATATCAGTCATCCGAGAAAAGATCCTCTATTTTTTCTTCCTCTTCTTCAATTCCTTCTGTGTGCTTATACCCGAGGAGGTGAAGAAAACCGTGAGCGGTTAAAAGTTCCAGTTCTCTTTCCAGTCCATGTTCCTGGGAGAAACACTGCTTAAAAGCCTGGGGAACAGATATGACAATGTCACCCAGATAAAATTTTCCGTTCGTGCTTTTTTCACCGATCGGAAAGCTCAGGACATCGGTGGGAGCATCTTTTTTCAGGTATTTTTTATTCAGTTTTTTGATGGTCCTGTTATCCACAAAGACCAGTGTGATTTCCGGATTGTTCAGTTTATAGCGTGCGGTTAGCCTCTTGAGTAACTCTTTATATTTTCTGCCGTTCAGCCAGTATTTATGCTGCTGATTTATTATTTCTATCATTCGGTTTTTTGTTTTTTGAAGCGTTTTTCTTTGCGTTCTTCTTTTTATTCATTTCAAAGTCAAAACCAGGGTATTCGACCCGAGGATGGTAGAGCGTGTAGAGCGTTTCGAGAAAGGAGGAGGCGATGGCTCTGAGCTCTTTTAAGGAGAAATCACAGTCATCGAGCTGGCCATCCTGGAGATAGCTGTTGAAGATCTCATTGATCATTCTTTTCAAGTGGGGACGAGAGGGAGCTTTCAAGCTGCGTGCTGCAGCCTCGACTGAGTCGGCCAGCAGGACCAGGGCTGCCCCTCTGGTTTTCGGAACGGGACCCGGATATCTGAAGGCTTCCTCTCCAATTTTTTGCATTTCAGGATCGTATTTTTCCTTGGCTTTCTGGAAAAAATACCGGACAAGGGAATTTCCATGGTGCTGCTCGATGATTTCCTTGATGGCATGAGGAAGCTTCAGTTTTTTGGCTAGCTCCACTCCTTCTTTGACATGATTAATGATCACAAGTGCACTCATACTGGGAGTGAGGTCTTTGTGAATGTCAGGATTGCGCATTTTGTTCTCGATGAAATATTCAGGCCTTTTGATTTTTCCGATGTCATGGTAAAGAGCGCTGGCCTTGACCAGCATCGGATCCATTTTGATTTCTTCAGCAGCAGATTCTGCAAGGGAGGCGACAAGGAGGGAATGGTGGTAGGAGCCAGGAGCCTCTATGGCCATTTGTCTAAAGATTGGGAGTTCTGAGTTCGCCAGCTCCAGGAGCTTGGATTGAGTGACAAAGCCAAATACATTTTCAAAAACAGGGACAAAAAGAAATGCTAAAGAGGCGCTCAAAACACCTCCTATGAGTCCCATGATGAGTTCACTGGCGAAGATGGGCACAGAACCCAATTTCTCTGTGATGAGTTTTATTGTGATGATGACGAAGATATTGATCGGGGCAATCAGATGAAGCCCTGAGCGAAGGGCAGAGGTTCGGTTCTGGCCTCCGAAATATTTGATTCCGTAAATTGCTGCGAGCCCTCCGATGAAGCAAAAGACCATCATGAAGAAATCGCCCTTGAATAGGTAGCCCACAAGCAAGCTGTTGACGACTGTGTAAGAGAGGGCCAGTTGACTGCTCGTGAGAATAGCAAGGAGAAGAGCGCCGAGTTGGAAAGGAAATGCATAGGTGTAGGCTTCGGTGTGGGACAACAGAGAGAAATTTGTGCTTTCACTGAATGTTCCAGCAAGAAAAGAGGAAAGTTTGTAAAAAAGAAGGCTGACGATGAGAATGACACCCATCATGATGAAGTTTCTCAGAGCGGGCTTGAATTTTAAGATGGATTTCAGGTAGTACCAGAGTGTGAGAAGAATAAGGCCGAAGAGGAGGAATGTGCCTGCAAAATTGGTCAGCCAGGTCGGCCTGGCGCTGAGATTTTGGTTGATCAATGCGATCTCTTCCAACGCTTCTCTCGAGATCTCATCTCCTTTGCGAAGAATGACTTTTCCCTTTTTGATGGTGTAGAAATAAGGTTCTACACTTTGACGGGCCTGCTCTTTGTATTCATCCGTTCTTATTTTATTGTATTTGACATTCTCTTTAATAAAATGGTGAGAAAGTGCGATAAAAAGGTCCTTTTCGTTTTGAGAAAGGTCTAGCTGGTTTATCTCTTCGGTCAGTTTCTCCTTGCTCTTTGTAATGTCCAGGATTTCATCCACTTTGACAGTCTGTTCATCTTCCCGGCTCCTATAAAGGGTGAAACCTCTCTCCTGTTCTCCTCGATTCAAAATGCTTTTTGAGGTGATTATGCCCAGATTGGAAACCTTTACGAGGAGAGCGATCAGATTTTCCTCGATATTTTTGTCGAATTTGACTCTTGTCAAATATCTCAAATCCCTGTAAGTGATGGGGAAATTATATTGCTCGAGGCTGTCCTTCTGAAATTGTTCGATCCTTTTTGTCGTTACAGTTTCCTTGAGCCATTCTCTTCCAAAGTTGAAAAAGTCGCGGATTTCCTCTTCAGTAGTCAGAAAGACATTCGGATCGAAGTCGTGAACCATGAGGACGGCCTCTTCTGCGTCTTCTCTTCTCTTCTCAGTTCTTTCTGTGTCTTCAATGGTTAAATCTTCAGGAGCGATGATATCTGAATCAGCGATTTCCTCTTCAATGAGATCCGCGGGAAGAGACTTGGAAGGAAGATAGGCGATGAAGTAGGATAAGATCAGCACGAATACAAAGAGGTAGACAAATGGATTCTGGATGAGCTTTTTCCAGAAATTAGGTTTTTGCCCATCTTCAGGTAGAGGAGCACCCTTTTTCGGCTTTGGTGGTTGAAGTTCCTTATTTTTAAAGAACTTGAACTTGTTAAATGTTAAGAAGCTCATTCACTTTTTCCGAGATTTTGCCTCCGCTTTTTGGTAGGCCTTTATGATTTTTTGGACTAATGGATGTCTGACGACGTCTCTTTCGCTAAAATGGACAAAAGCGATCCCGTTTATTTTAGAGAGAATTTTCATGGAATGCAAGACCCCGGATTTATGGGGCTGGGGGAGGTCTATTTGAGTGATATCTGCAGTCACGACCATCTTGGAGTCGAAACCAGTGCGTGTGAGGATCATCTTCTGCTGTTCTTTTGTCGTGTTTTGGGCTTCATCCAGGATGATGAAAGAGTTATTGAGGGTTCGTCCTCTCATGTAAGCCAATGGAGCGATTTCGATGGTGCCCCCATCGATCAACCTGTTAGCCTGTTCTGTTTGAACTAAATCGAAGAGCGCATCGTAAAGAGGACGGAGGTAAGGGTTGATTTTCTGATGCATGTCTCCCGGAAGAAAACCCAGTTTTTCCCCGGCTTCAACGGCGGGTCGAGTGAGAATGATGCGATTTACAGCCTTATCCTGAAGGAAAGACAAAGCCATGGCCATGGCCAGGTATGTCTTGCCAGTTCCTGCGGGCCCTATCCCGAAGACCAGATCGTGAGTTTTGATGGTTTGAATAAATTCTTGCTGAATGAGGCTTTTCGGTGTTACGGATTTGCGGGAAAAGCTGAGTGGCTCTGCAGGGGAAAAATCCTCCAGCTGATCGCCGCCGCCCTCTTCCAAGAGGTCAAGAACGATGTTGTAGTCCTCTTCTTTCAGAGTGTAGCCTTTTTCTTGAAGCTCTTTCATTTTATTGAAGTAATGTTTTGCGAATTCAATTTTTTTCTCGTCTCCGTCGATCATCAGGCTGTCGCCCCGGACGGAAAGAGAGACATTGAGTCTCTTTTCGAGTTTTTTTATGTTCTTGTCTAGAACTCCAGAGAAAGAATTTTTCCTGAAATGGGGGTGTTCGATTTTTTCCATATCAAAAGGGGGGTGGGGGTTCTTCTGCCATTTTATAAACCCCATTATTAACATTAATGAGTGGAATTTGTCAAGTGTACACACACCCATTGGGGTCAGGCTTTAGTAACTTCAGTAATTGTTTAAACATTCAGAATCCTGTGATGTGATATAGATAGAGACGTTGTGAATTTTAAATAATTGTCAAATCAACGGGGAGGGATTGGATCTTAAAAACTCCTAAAAATAATTGCAAAAGCATATGCTCTTGATGTAAAGATAGTAGGTTATAAATAAAATAGGGAATAGGATGAGATTCTAAAGGAGAGAAAATGCCTGCACAGAAAGGCTTTGATAACGAGACATATTTAAAGGAACAGGCTGCTGCTATCCTGGAAAGGGTGAAGATGTTCAATAACAAGTTATACCTCGAGTTTGGAGGAAAACTTCTGTTTGATTACCATGCTTCACGCGTACTCCCGGGATTTGATCCGAATGTCAAGATGCGACTTCTTCAGAAGCTCAAAGATAGAGCGGATATACTTCTCTGTATTTATGCAGGCGATATTGAAAGGAAGAAGGTGAGGGCTGATTTTGGTATCACCTATGATGTGGACGCCCTCAAGCTTATTGATGATCTTAGAGAATGGGGCCTGGGGGTACTGGGTGTGGTGATAACTCGATTCGATGATCAGCCTTCAGTGAATATTTTTAAGAATAAGCTGGAACGTCGCGACATCAAGGTGTATACACATCGTTTCACAAAAGGCTATCCAACAGAGATCGATGTTATTGTGAGTGATGAAGGGTATGGAACGAATGAATATATTTCCTCAGATAAGCCTCTCATCGTTGTTACAGGCCCGGGTCCGGGAAGCGGCAAGCTGGCCACCTGCCTATCCCAACTCTATCATGGTTATAAACGGGGAATAAAAGCAGGATACGCCAAGTTTGAGACTTTTCCCATATGGGATTTGCCTGTGAAGCATCCCGTCAATGTGGCCTATGAAGCCGCCACAGCGGATCTTGGAGATTTCAACCTCATCGATTCATTTCATCTGGAAGCGTACGGAAAGTCCGTTGTGAATTATAACCGTGACGTCGAAGTCTTTCCTGTATTGAGGAGGATACTGGAAAAACTCACTGGAACGGAATCCATGTATAAATCTCCGACAGATATGGGTGTCAATCGAGCAAACTCAGGTATCATCGATGATGGAGTTGTCCAGGAAGCCGCCAAGCAGGAGGTGATCAGGAGGTATTTCAGGTATTCCTGCGAATACGTTATGGGTTTTGCGGACAGGGAGACAATTCAAAGGGTAGAACTCCTGATGGAGCAATTAAATGTCCTGCCTGAACACAGAAGAGTGGTTAATCCTGCTAAGCAAGCGGCTCAAGAGGCAAAGACAGACAAAAAAGGACACAAAGGAATATTCTGTGGTGCGGCCATCGAATTAAAGGATGGGTCCATCGTGACTGGAAAAAATTCTCCTCTTATGCATGCGGCGTCCAGTCTTGTTTTGAATGCAGTGAAGACGCTTGCTGAGATTCCTGATCATATTCATATTCTTTCACCAGAAATCATTGAGTCCATATCGAGCTTGAAAAAGGATATTCTCAGCGCAAAATCAATCAGCCTGGATTTGGATGAAACTCTGATCAGTTTAAGCATAAGCGCAACTTCCAATCCTACTGCAAGACTGGCTCTGAATAAGCTGAAAGAGCTGGCGGATTGTGAGGTTCATATGACGCATATTCCCACTCCCGGAGATGAGGCGGGTTTAAAAAGATTGGGCGTTCACCTGACAAGTGAATCGAATTTCTCCAGCAAGGATCTTTTCACTGCTTAACCCTGGTGTTAACCTGAGGAAGCATCTCCAAAACCGTGATAAAGCAACAGTCAGGGAAGCTAAAACGTCAGCCCGCTGGTTTTCCCCAGCGAAATCAGTACCCATAATCTGCGAAGGCTTATGGGTGAAAAAACCGTTTGAAGGCTGAACGGGCATGGTTCCTCTCAAAACGGGAGAGGAGAGTGAAGCCTGAAACCGAGCATTGTTTGCCTCGCTGGGGCAAAAGATGCGTGTTTTTGAATCCAAAAGCCGGAGCATCCTGATGGCCACTTGAAAAAAATAAGAAGGTAATGTATAAAACAAGATTAAAATTATCCAGGATCAAACCACTTCCCTGAATCAGTGATCCTGCTCTTAATCGAGAGGGAGAAATAACATGGATAAAGAAGACCTTAAAGACGTTTCCATCCCTGCCTCTTTGTATGAAAAGATCAAAGAGATGATCAAAGGGACAGAAATGGAATCTGTTTCGAAATACGTCACTAAAATTATTAAAGAGAGTCTGGAGAAAGAAGAGGGAACACTGGAGTCCTTGAGCAAAGAAGATGAAGAAAAAGTGAAGGAAAGGCTGAAAGCTTTAGGATACTTGGATTAATACTGAGGATGAGACAAGATATACAAGTGCTAAAAGAGAGGTGTGAACAGTCACACAAAATAAAAAGTAGAGAGAGCCCTTCTTACAGTAATCCATTCATGGAGCAATCATAATGAAACCGATTTACATTATTTCTGGTCTGCCACGGTCTGGCACTTCGATGCTGATGCAGGCTTTACACGCAGGTGGCCTGCCTGTTGCCGAAGATGGGATAAGAAAACCAGATGAGAGCAATCCCAAAGGCTATTTAGAGATCGAAAGCATCATAGACAAGCTCAGAGACAATCCTGAGTTTGTGTTCAATTTTGAGGAGAAAGTCCTCAAAGTCATTGCCTTTGGCCTTCAATACCTCCCTCGAGGGAATTACAAAGTTGTTTATATGGACAGGAATATTGAGGAGGTTCTGGACTCCATGGAGAAAATGATGGAGGCTAAGGATGAGGCAAGAGCAGGAACGAAGTCTGCTTTCATGAAATTGAACGAAAAAACAAAAACCGATATCAGCCAAAGAGATGATATGGATGTGCTATTCGTGAATTACAATGAGATTCTTTCGGATCCAGAGGAGCAGCTGGGAAAAGTCCATCGCTTTTTTGGAGACAAGAATCTGGATTTAACAAAGATGGTAGAAGCAGTGGATCGCCAGCTCTACAGGCAAAAAAGAGTCAAGGGATAGATAAAAAGAGCCTTTCAGTCCTTGTTTGATAAAATAGGGGAATAATTATAAAAAGAAGAGAATGGATAAATACTTAGTCACTGGTGGAGCTGGATTCATCGGGTCTCATATTGCTGAAGAACTGGTCAAGAAGGGCTATTCAGTAAAGATTATTGATAATTTTTCCACAGGAAAAAAAGATAATGTTGCTCCATTTTTGGATGGGATTGAGCTCATCGAGGCAGACATTCGAGATTTTGAAGCCTGTAGACGGGCCGTAAAAGGAGCGGATTGTGTTCTGCATCAAGCAGCCCTGACTTCTGTTCCGCTTTCAATCGAAGATCCTCTTTCAACGAACGAAGTCAACATCACTGGCACTTTAAACCTTCTTCTGGCTTCCAAGGAGGCAAAGATCCAAAGGTTTGTTTTTGCGTCATCAGCGGCTGTTTACGGGGATGATCCCAGGCTCCCCAAGGAAGAATCCATGGAAGGAGTTCCCCTCTCTCCCTATGCGGCAAGCAAGCAAGTGGGAGAGACATACTGTCAGGTGTTCTGCCAGCTGTACAACCTCCCGACGGTTCGCCTCAGGTATTTCAATATATTCGGCCCCCGTCAGGATCCCTCTTCCCAGTATGCTTCAGTGATCCCGAACTTCATCGGAAAGATGATTAAAGGGGAAAATCCGGTGATATTCGGCGATGGAGAACAGTCCCGAGATTTTTTATATGTGTCCAATGTGGTTGAGGCCAACATCCTGGCTTCAAAAAGCAGCGAGGCTTCAGGAGAGGTATTAAATATTGCGGGCGGCGAGAGGATTACAATCAATTCTCTTGTACAAAGTATAAATAAAGTGCTGGATAAGGAGATCAAGCCTTCCTACAGTGAGCCGCGTCCCGGAGACATCAAACTTTCATTTGCTGATATCTCGAGAGCAGGAAAAATGTTAAAATATGAGCCATCTGTCTCTTTCAGAGAGGGCCTCAGAGAAACCGTGCACTGGTACAAGGAAAGGAATTAGCCGATGAGCAAAGACGCATTAGATCTGGAGAAAAAGATTCAAGACAGGAAAGCTCGTGTAGGAGTTGTCGGAATGGGCTATGTGGGGCTGCCGCTGGTCAAAGTGTTTTTAAACAAAGGATTCGAAGTCCTGGGTTTTGACATTGACAAGAAAAAAGTGAATATGCTGAATCAGGGCAAAAGCTATATCAAGCATGTATCAGCCGAAGAATTAAAAAAATACATCGATAAGAATAAATTTCAGGCTACGACTGATTTCACTTCTCTTGCGGAAACAGATGTGATTATAATCTGTGTTCCGACTCCACTGGATTCCTATAAAAATCCGGATTTATCCTATGTCCTGAATACAACTGAGACTATTTTTAAAAATTTAAAAAAAGGACAACTGGTCGTTCTGGAAAGCACCACCTATCCGGGCACCACAGAAGATGAGATGCTTCCCCTCCTAGAGGCCGGCGGCTTAAAGGTGGGAAAGGATTTTTTCCTGGCTTATTCACCGGAGAGAGAGAATCCGGGTGATAAGGTCCATACAACCGAAAAAATCCCGAAGGTTGTCGGAGGAGTGACACCAGAATGCGGTCGAGTCGCCAAAGCGCTCTATGATCAGATCATACAAAAAACTGTTTCAGTTTCTTCTCCTAAAGTGGCTGAAGCCACAAAGATCATGGAGAATGTCTTTCGCTCTGTGAACATAGCCATGGTCAATGAGATGAAGATGATCTTTGACCGAATGGGAATAGACATCTGGGAAGTGATACATGCCGCTTCAACCAAACCTTTCGGATTCATGCCTTTTTACCCTGGCCCTGGTTATGGAGGACACTGCATCCCTGTCGATCCCTTTTATCTTGCCTGGAAAGCCAAGGAAGTCGATCATCCGACGAAATTTATCGAGCTTGCAGGGGAGATCAATACCTTTATGCCTTATTTTGTTGTCACAAAAACGATTGATGCTTTGAACGAGGAAGGGAAGTCCATAAAAGGAGCCAGAATATTGATCCTGGGATTGGCTTACAAGGAAGATATCGATGACCAGCGAGAATCTCCTTCACTCAAGATCATCAGCCTCCTCAAGAAGCACGGAGCCGATGTTTCGTACAACGACCCATATGTTCCGAAGGCGAGTGGGTACAGAGACTATCCTGGTTTGGTGTTGGAGTCAGTGGCATTGACGGAGAAGATGCTCAAAGAGTGTGATGCGGTTGTCGTTGTGACCGCACATTCTGATTATGATTTTGACTGGATCGTAGAGAATGCGTCCCTCGTCATCGATACAAGAAACGCTGTTCAGAAAAAAAGGAAAAATGTTATCAAGGCTTAAGAGTGATCTCTTTAATCCCGGCGGCATCCGAGTTCATCAACAGAATGGGAAAAATCAATTTTACTCCGTTTTCATACTAAGAAGGAGAAGATCATGAAGATAGCGGTCATAGGCACTGGATATGTGGGATTAGTCACAGCTGTCTGCCTCGCTGATATGGGCCACACTGTTGTAGGAACCGATGTGGCTCCGGAAAAAATCGATATGGCAAACCGGGGAACTCCACACATTTACGAGCCCGGCCTCGAGGAATTATTGAAAAAAAACCTCAAGAAAGGAAACCTCACTTTTGTCCATGACCTCGATGAAGCCATACAGTCATCTGACATCCTATTCGTCTGTGTGAATACGCCTCAAAGAGAGGACGGAAGCGCGGACATGGTTTATGTTGAAGGTGTCGCGAGAAGGATTGCGGAAAATTTGAACAGCTACAAAGTCGTCGTGGAGAAGAGTACAGTCCCGGTCAAAACATCCATGTGGATCAAGAAGACAATAGATTCGCACAAGAAATCTGACGTGAAATTTGATGTGGCTTCCAATCCTGAGTTTCTCCGAGAAGGCTCAGCTGTCTCGGATTTTCTCAATCCTGACCGCATTGTCATCGGCGTGGAAACAGAGAAAGCCAGGGATTTGCTTGTCAAGATTTACCAGAAATTTGAAGACCGGCTCCTCGTGACCAACATCGATACTGCAGAACTCATCAAACATTCCTCTAATTCCTTCCTGGCCTTGAAGATCTCTTACATCAATCTTATTTCTGAGTTGTGTGAGAAGACAGAGGCTGATGTGGAGCAGGTGGCTAGAGGGATGGGGCTTGATCCGAGAATAGGGGGCCAGTTTCTTGGGGCAGGTCTTGGCTATGGAGGCTCCTGTTTTCCTAAAGACATCCGGGCGCTTTCCAAAATAGGAGAAGACCTTGGTGTTCGGTTTGACCTGTTGAAAGAGGCGGACAGGATCAACTTGAGACGGATTGATGTATTTATGGACAAAGTAAAAGAATCCCTCTGGATCGTAAAAGAGAAGGTGATTGCTGTTCTGGGATTGTCGTTCAAGCCTGAGACGGATGACATAAGGGAAGCACCCAGCATTAAAGTCATCAACAGGCTTTTGCAGGAAGGGGCTTCTCTCCGTCTGTATGATCCGCAAGCCATGGGGAACGTCAAGGAAATATTTCCTGAAAAGCCGCAGCAGGTTTACTACGCCAAATCTCCTTATGATGCGGCAGACAATGCCAATGCATTACTCCTGATAACAGAGTGGGAGGAATTTAAAGAACTGGATTTGAATAAGATTAAAGGATTACTGGCTAATCCCGTTATTGTCGATGGGAGAAACATCTATGAGCCGTCTCGAATGCGAGAGCTGGGCTTTGAGTACTATTCTATAGGCCGGAAATAGCTGGTTAGCATATTCTTGGGAGAAGTTCTGACGTCAGGGGCTCCAGAAGCCTCAATCCGCCAGAGAACGTGGAAAGGAGGAGTTCTCCGGGTTTCCCGATCTTATTCTCAACCTCTCCGATGATCGCAGCCCTTTTACCAAGCGGATCCTCTTTAATCTCATCAAGGATTTCCCCGGCGTTTTTTTTTGGAACCACGAGAACTGCCCGACCTTCGCAGGCCAGGTAGAGCGAATCGATTCCCAATAACTCAGTGGCACCTCTCACAGCACGGGAGAGTGGAATTTTTTCTTCTTCGATCAGAACAGAGTAAGGGATCTTTTCAGCGAATTCGCTGAGCACAGTCGCCAGACCGCCCCGTGTGATGTCTCTCATCCAGTGGACACCTTTCTTCCAGAATGGAAGAAGAAAATTCAACGGCGCACAGTCGCTTTTTGCATTCGATTCCAATCCGAAATCTC
>DAOVAM010000148.1 GCA_030671065.1 Candidatus Aminicenantota bacterium | reverse complement strand
CCTCTTTTTAGATTTTTTAGTTATTCTAATGAAATGAAGCCCATTATATCAAATATTTTCCTCAAGATTATCACTCAAGCGGCTGTCTTCGGACGAGACTTTAGCCAGATTTCTTGTATCCAGTTTCTAACCAATTGAATGAAGTCGGTCACAGGCCGGAGAGGACAGAGGTAACTGCACCACGGCCTTTTGAGAAACAGTGCAGCGATCAGCACGACTCCCAACAATGCGAAATCAAAGCTAGAGCCGATAAGAGCAAAGAATGCACCAAAAACCTCGTAGCTGGAAACGCTCGGATTCCGGTAGAGGAGAGCGAGCACGATCGCGGATAAGGCAAGGGCTCTTTGAAACCAGCGGAGCAGAATGTGATACCGCTCAGGAATTCGCCTCTTGGCGCCTCCTATGAACCCAAGACATTCCTGTGCAGACCCGAAGGGACAGAACCATTCACAGTAGGGACTTTGCTTGCCTACAGCAGTGATTAAAACAATCCCAGCCAGCAAAATGTACCAGTACAGATTGAGTTGCCAATCGGGCCAGAATCCAAGAAGCATCTTGTTGATAAATACAAGAGTGAGGGGCCTGTTGTACACGAAACCCAGTACGCCCATTCCCACGAGCATAGAAATCCAGCGGATAGTTTTCCTGTGCCTGAATCGGCGAGACCTCGCCACAATCCCGACTGCAAACAGAACGACTAAGACTGCTTCAGGGAATCCAAAAACAACCGGGAGAGAAGCCTCCGGGATAGCTGGAAGATCAAGGTTCCGAGAGGCCACTTTACGGGTAGCTCTTCGAACAGAATCGGCAAGGGCACGAGAGCTGTAAGTGGCGCCTGTAACACTGTCTACATCCTGTCCAAGTATGAAAGAATCAGAGTAGGATTTATCTTTCAAGGATTCACTCAGTCGGCTTCTCAAAACACGCTGGAAGAAAGATGCCGTCTCCTTGTGCTCCACAACAGAGAGACCCATAACGTTTCCGTCGAGGGATACTGCCACAGCGATTTTAAGCTCTCCACCGTATCCGTTGGCCGTCCCCACAGCCACATAGCCCAGCAATCGTGACTTTGCCTCATCTACCCAAGCAGAGTAGTTGTTTCCTGAGGAGGGCTCGAAATAGTGGGCCTCTGGGAGTGCCTGCTTCAGGAATGGAGCCAGATCCGCCTCAGCCCGGAATGTTCCAGTAAACCAGGCGATTATGAGTATCCCTAGCGCTAGAACAGCCAGGACTCGTTCTAGTCGCTTTGAATTTTTTTTCTGGCGTTTCATATTCATAGGCTGTTAGGGATAGTACTCAGATGTCTTCACATCGACTCTCGAGCCGTGATGGTTTTCTGCCCATCCAGCTTCCAGAATTTTTCATCCTGAAGCTGTTGTCCGTATCCGCTTGCCTGGTCGAGGCTGACCATCAGTTTATTCATAGGGCTGACTCGTCCTTCGATGATCTGACGGATCATCCGGTGGAGCCAGGAATTGTTGGGTTTGGTGAAGGGGCAGACCCGTTTGCAGTTGGAACAGCTGAAGCCGTTGAAGTCGTAGCACTTCTCGGATTCGATATACCATTTTAAAGTTCCTGGATTGTTTGAAGGAGACTTTCCTTTCCTTGTGCGCGGGCCATCAGTCACAGCGCTGCTCGGACAGTGCTCAGCGCACAGCATGCATATCTCACAGAACTCCTTCACCCCGAAATCAATAGGCGAATCAGCCACGAGGGGCATATCCGTGATGACCTTGGCCAGGCGGATACGCGGACCGTACTTGGGTGTGATCAACAGGCCGAGGCGTCCCAGCTGTCCTAATCCTGCATCTATGGCCATGGGAATGCTGAGCCCGGTTCCATTGCCTGCAGGAATAGCCCTGTAACCCAGCGCACGGATGAATTCAGCCAGACTCGTTGCAGTGAAAGCCATCCGTGAGTATCCGTTCCCGACAGCTGCAGAGGCCAATCTGCCGGGTGAATTGGCGATACCATGAAAATCCTCCTCAAAGGCAAGAGCGATGACTCTGTTCATCGACTCAGGAATGTACAAAGCTTCAGGAGTCTTCTCAAGGCGATTGCCCTCTCTGAGTACGGGAATGGCATGTTCTCTGTTTTCTCGAGTAGGGGAGTATTGGTCGGAATACAGCCAGAGCGGATTGAGTTCGGCAATACCCGCTAGAGACGTTCCAAAAAACAGGGCCGCATGCTTAACGGCCAGAGAAGCTTCCTCCCAGGTCATGTTCAGGTCAGATGGATTCCAGGGTCCAAGTTCGTGAAGACCCTGGCCCCGAACCGTTCCATAACGATGAACATCCCATCCGTAGGAAAGGCCTCCGCCTGCACGAGCTCCATGCCAGGAAGCAGACATCAAGGCATAATCGAGACGAGTCTGGTTAGGAATTTTTCCCATGCCCTCAACCAGGTTCTGATGGGTCAAATTTTCTTTCGCTTCAGGACGGTTCCGGCGGGCAGGATCCCACATGTTCCGGCTGAATGTCGTAGACTTTTCGCTCATTTGTTTGATTATTTTTGGATCGTACTCGTAGGGATATTTTTTATTGTTGATTTTTTCTACCAGGAAGCCACCATAGTCTTCCGATGATTTGATCACAACTCCGTTTTTAGTCTTGGCAATGACTTCAGGGTGAGCCATGCTCACACCTACAGTGGCGGTCCCTATCCCCAACATTTTTAAAAAATCGCGCCGACGAATCGATTGCTTTGACATTTTTCCCTCTCAAACTAAATGATTATGATTTTTCAATGAGTTTTCCGGGCAAAAACAAAGCGGCCCAAGAGCACACCCCATATGACTGCGATAAGTCCCAAAATCGTTCCCATGACCAGGGCTGCCTTCACTGCTCCCTCCGACAGGAAGCTAACGATCATTTCGAGGATAAAAAGAACATAGAAAAAACCCAGGATCGTTATGACCCACTTCCACCATTGAATATGCAGCTTATTCCTCCGGACATAGTCTATGAGTAAGAGCAATCCTGTCATCAGGAAAGCCCCAATTATGATATTGACCATCATCCAGCCTCCTTAACGATTGCGTTAGCGGCAGGTCGCCTGTTTCTTTTCCTTGCCATTATGACTCGATTGAATATTTTATCTATTTTGAGTTTATTAGCTATACCATACGCAAAATTAACGGTCAAATGATGTTTCTTTCTGTTGGTCTGTTCGTGTTTGAAATCAGTTTTTTCCTGTGATATAAGCTTGAGAGTGTAAAATAGGCAGGAGTCATATAAAATATATTGATTTGCATTCATTGCTCAAGGCTGAAAGCGATTTGCTTAATCCAGAATACACGAATGATGGACTGCATTTGACAGGAAAAGGATACTTAGTCTGGAAATCCGCAATAGAGAAATATTTAAATTAGAGTTTTCTAGTGAGACTCATTCATGGAGGAGACATGAAATATTTTAAGCCAATCTTATTCATAATTTTTCTCTTTACACTCGTGAGTGTTTCATGCCGAGGTCCTGGGCAGGCCGATTTAGTCCTGCGCAACGGGAAAATCGCGACCGTCGATGAGGAGTTTTCGTTGGCAGAAGCAGTGGCTGTTCAAGAGAAGAGAATTGTGTTTGTGGGGAAGAATGAAGATGTCTCATCGTATATAGGACCAGAAACCAAGGTCATCGATCTCAAGGGGAAACTTGTTCTCCCGGGCCTCATCGACTCCCATGCGCACATCTATAATCTCGGTGAGCAGCTCACTCAACTCGACATCACAGGCACAACGAGTTATCAGCAGATCATCTATAAAGTTGCCGAAAGAGTAAAAACAGCTCAGCCTGGGGAATGGATCGTAGGGGGACGCTGGGATCAGAACGACTGGGAAGACAAGAATTTCCCAGTCCATGACCGTCTGAGTTCTGTATCGCCCGATAATCCTGTCTATCTCAACCGGATTGACGGCAATGCGTCATTCGCGAATAAAAAAGCTCTGGAAGTTGCGGGAATCACCCGGGAGACGCCTGACCTGTTCGGTGGCGTCATCCACCGGAAGAAAAACGGAGAACCAACAGGTGTTTTGATCAACAGAGCCATGAACATCGTTGAAAAACACATACCGAAGGATACGGATGAACAGTACAGCTATAAAGTACTCAAGGCTGTGAAGAGCTGTCTATCGATGGGACTGACTTCTGTGCATGAAGCCGGTATTGGTCCTGATGAGATTAAGATTTATAAGAAGCTTATCGACGAAGGAAAGCTCCGTATGCGCGTCTATGCCATGCTGGGGGAGCAGGAAAATCCCACTCTAGAGGGAGACCTCACTGCCTATCTCAAGCAGCACAGAATTAGAGAATACGGCAATTATTTCCTCTCAGTCCGGAGTATGAAACTATTTTTTGACGGGGCTTTGGGTTCCCGTGGAGCGGCTTTCTTCGAGCCCTACGAAGATGATCCCGAAAATAATGGATTGCTCCGGATCACTCCTGAGTATATAACTCATGTGGCTAAAGCAGCCCTGGAAGCGGATATGGGAGTGAACACCCACTGCATCGGGATTCGAGGAAACCGCTTGTGCCTTGATGCTTACGAGAAAGCGCTGAAAGATAATCCCAAGAAGGACCATCGGTTCCGCATCGAGCATGCCCAGATTGTCAGGCCCGAGGATATCGAGAAGTTCGTTTCATTGGATGTGATTCCAGCCATGCAGCCTACCCACTGCACTTCGGATATGGGTTTTGTCGAGGCCAGGGTGGGCTCGAAACGGGCGGCTGGAGCCTATGCCTGGAGGTCTTTTTTGAATGCCGGGTTGCTCATCCCCTGCGGCTCAGATTTTCCAGTCGAGTCGAATAATCCCATGCTGGGCATCTACGCGGCAATTACCCGAAAGGACATTGATGGGAATCCTGAAGGAGGTTGGTTTCCAGATCAGCGGATGACCATCGAAGAGGCGATAAGAGGATTCACAATATGGGGGGCATATGCGGCCTTTCAAGAAGATGTACTCGGATCGATCGAGGTCGGGAAACTGGCGGATTTCACGGTGCTGGATAGGGACATCCTTGAAGTCGATCCCAAAGAGGTCTTAAAGACGCAGACGGTGTATACGATCGTCGGGGGAAAAATTGTTTTTGATGGGAGTCAATAGAGCCGCAAGAACCATGCGGTGTTAAGAATCCATTGAGAAAATTAGGCTTGATCGTCAATCCGATAGCTGGAATGGGCGGACGAGTAGGCCTGAAGGGAACCGACGGCCTGGATATTCTTGAGAAAGCCAGAAGGCTTGGGGCTAAGCCTGAATCGCAGCAGCGCACACAGGAAGCTTTAAGTATGATCAAATCACTCAGGGATGAAATAGAAATAATAACTTGCGCAGGTCAAATGGGGGAGGATTCAGTCAACCATTTGAGTCTAGCTCCTGAAGTCATAGATGTGGGAAGGACTTCGGTGACCACGGCGTCAGATACACAAAGAGCGGTTAAAGAGCTGAAAGGTTTAGGAGTTGATTTGCTACTCTTTGCTGGAGGAGACGGAACGGCTAGGGACGTGTATTCGGCTATTGGCGGTTCTCTTGTCGTTTTAGGCATTCCTTCAGGCGTAAAGATCCATTCGGCTGTATTCGCCTCTAATCCCCTGATAGCCGGTGAGCTAGCTGCCCTTTATCTTCAGGGAAAAGCCAAAAGAACTCGAGAAGTCGAAGTCATGGACATCGATGAGGATGAATACAGAAATGGGGTTCTTTCGGCCAAACTCTATGGATATCTAAAGATCCCCTATAAAAGAAGCTACGTGCAGAGTGCTAAAGCAGGAAGCCAGCCTGATGAGAGATATTCCCAGGAAGCCATTGCTTTTGAGGTTGTTGAAGACATGTC
>DAOVAM010000129.1 GCA_030671065.1 Candidatus Aminicenantota bacterium | reverse complement strand
GATCTCATCTTCCAGCTGCTTTAATAAGCCGAAGTAACCACTGAGTAAAGGTGCGGACACAGCACCAGTCCCGTATTCATCAATTGTATCCTTCACTGCCTTGACCACTTCAGGGTGAATGGAGTATCCCAGGTAATTGTATGAGCAAAAATTCAAGAAGTTTCTGACTGTCTCGGTGTAGCGGTCAAAGACTTTGAATTCAGCTGCTGGAGCAGACATAATGGGCTGGCCATAAACCATGTACTGCTTTTTCGTAGTGTCAGAAACAAACTCCCAGAAATAATCTGCCACTTCAAAAAGGTCGTCACTTCCGAACTCAAAGAAATCAGCAAACGTGTAATCATCACTATTTATCTTCTTTCCCTCGAAATCCTTTTTACTCAATGCCATTTCATTCTCCTGGAAGTTTCAAATGATCCTTAAGTCTTTGCCCAAGCACAAAAATAATCTCTCCTTCACGCTTTCAAATTGAGGTGTATTGTACCAAGTATCTTCATGAACTTCAAAGCATTTAACAAATATGTGGGGCACAACACTAAAGTAAAAACATCCTCCTATTACATCTTGACCAGCTCTTCGATCTTGAACGGGCGTTCCTGTTCAATGCTGCGGCGGGCAGCGATCCCAATCAGGATAGAAAGCGCTCCTTGCCTGCTCCCCGCAGCCTGTCCTAACGGATCAGGTCCTGGATTCCGGAAGATCCTGTCCTGCATGACCTGGTCTGCACCCCAATGGCCGCTCCCTCCTGATTTCATGCTGAATGTCTGGCTTGTTTTGAAATTATGAGTAATCCGGAAATCAGCCAAACTTTCGACTTTCCATGGCTGGTTGTGGTAGATGCGGGCATCCAGCCTGCCTTTTGTTCCATTAAAACCTACAAAATATCCTTCATACGGCATAAAGGCATTCAACGAATAGTCCATCATCACACGGTTGTGGTACAGGACCTGAGCGGTCATGGTGTCCCAGATGTTAATCTTTTTCCGAAAAACACAGGAATCCCTTATATAGCCATCCGCGGATTCTGCTTTGACATAGAGATTCATAAGGTGTTTATTCCTGGTAATATCCCAGTAAAACTCACACCTCTCTTTGTGGGCACATTGTGTGCAGCGTGCGCTTCGGAAAGAGCTGTTGTGGCCGTATTTGCGAAGCTCGCCATGGGCATAGACCTCCACAGGCTCTGCAGAGAGCCACCAGTTCATGAGGTCGAAATGATGTGTTGCTTTGTGGACAAAAAGAGAACCCGAGAACTGCTTGAGCCCGTGCCATCTCCGGAAATAGGATGCGCCGTGAAAGACATCCAGATAATAATTGAAGTCGACTGATGTGATGTCCCCGATCTCCCGGGACATCAGGATCTCCTTGATCTTCACAGCTTCAGGGCTGTACCGGTAATTGAATGTCACAACCAGCTTCTTGCCTGTTCTTCTCTCTGTATCCAGAATGTCCTGGGCCATCTTCTCGTCTGTGGCCATGGGCTTCTCGGTGATCACATCACATCCCATCTTCATGGCTTGGCAGATGTATTTGGCGTGGAAACAATCTGTAGTGGTGACGATCACAGTGTCTGGACGAGTTTCTTTTATCATTTTTTGAAAATCAGTGAATGTCGGACATTCTGCTCCCATATAGCCCTTGGCAAACTCCAGGCGGATGGGATTGATGTCGCAGAGCCCGACCATATCCAGAACATCGCTGTATTTTTCGATGAGAGTCTTTCCCCAGGTTCCGCTTCCTCTTATCCCGGTTCCAACCAGAGCGACTTTTCGTTTTAAGCCTGCAGGCTTTGTCAGCACAGGCACTTGTTTGAGCAACGGAAGGCTGACTGCAGCCAGTGCCATCCGGGCTGAAGAGGATATAAAATCACGCCTGTTGAATTTAGATTTTTTCGGTATCATGTGATCCTCCCCAAATCCAATTCATAAACTTTCCCGTATCATTACCACAGCTTAAAAAGGATGTCAAAAAAGGGAACGGTGTTTATGCTCAGTAATTAAAAAACTCTTTTGGTAATGATATTGAAGGCAAAAGTGTTATTGCGAGCGAAGCGCGGTAATATCAACTTTGTGTCATTGCGAACAGAGTGAAGCAATCTCATACAAGGAAATACATTTTTTCGTATGAGATTGCCACGTCGCTGCGCTCCTCGCAATGACATTATAAAAGCGTTACTGAATTATTGATCTAGTACAACAGGCCCTTTTTCGCTCTTTTTCGCTATTTGGAACTGAATTTGAACAAAGCTTTGAACTTCGGATCATTTCGTATCGATTGGAAGGCAGGAAGGATTTGGGGGAAATAAGGATCTCGATACCCGGATTGAAAGGCCTTCTTGATGGCATCAATCGCTTTATCACCTTGCCCGAGAAGAGCATACAGCTCGGCCAGATTTATTGTCGTATAAGGATCGAGTATTCCAGCCTCAAGAGCCTGGCTCAAGTACTGCTCTGCCTCACTGATTTTCCCGGAGACAGCCTCAAGCTGGCCAAACACGAGCAGATTCTGTGCATTTGGTGTTGCGCCGTCTAAAAATTTTAAAAGAACATCTCGTCCTTCAGCTGCGACCTCAGCTGCCGTATTATAATCTCCAGACTCAGCCAGAGCAAAGGCGAGATCGAAACTTGCCTTTGTATAAGTCCCTTGCATGCGTCCTTTACTAACAAGATCACGCAATTCACGGTAGACTGGAGCAGCCTCAGCTGCCCTTCCCGATGAGAGCAAAACATGAGCGAGGTTGGGTAAGCCGTAAACATGTTGAGGTTCCAAGTCAACTGTTTTCCTGTAGGCCTCGAGTGCTTCATCAAACCTTGCTTGAGCAATCAGGCTGTATCCCAGGCAGTGATTGTAAAGAGCGATCTCAGGTCCCAATTCCACCAATCGTCGTGCTGCCTCTTCAGCGGCCTGAGGAACCTTCGTGAAAAACAAATGAGTCCACCAAAGATTGGATAGGGGCACTGTGTTAGAGGGAGAAATTTCGTGCGCTTTTGTATACATCGCCACGGCTTCATCGACGCGGCCGAGTGACCTGAGGATCATCCCTGAGTTATTGTAGGCCTGTAAATTATCAGGGAAAAGTTCAATGATCATCCGGTATTCAGCCAGGGCACCTTCGAGATCCTCATCGACAAATTCCTTGTTGGCAGCCTTCATCAGAAGAAATTCCCGCTGGGGAAGATTCTCAGCATCCGCCAGCGCTCGCTTGAGTGTTTCTTTCCCCTTCTCTTTTTGGTTCAACCACTGGAACTGCAATAAGCCTAACGAGCCTCGGGCCGATACAAAAGCAGGGTCTTTATCCAGAGCCAGCTCAAAAAAAGCGGCCGCATCTTTATGCTTACCTTCTTGCCATTTAGTCTGGCCTAATGATAGGTAATGGAGAGCTTCCCAGGATGAGGTCGTAACCTTTGTTACTATCCTGTCCGCTTCCTGGATGGATTTCATCGATTCTCCTAAACGGGAGCGCACTTCACGAGCCACCTTATCGATGGCATTGAGGAGGACATCCTCCCTCCCCTTGACAGTCACTCGAATCCTGTCCACATGCCGCTTCCTTCTCGGATCCACTATTATCGCCTGCAATTCATAAGCTTCCCCCACAGATAAGATCCGGGGAAGTATCATGGCCCGAACTCCGGCGAAACGGCAGATATCATAGCCGAGGTCTTCATCAATTCGTGAGGATGTATCGACTTTCATTAAACGGAGCGTATCCGCGATCTGCCCTTTATCAAAAATTGCAGCATACGGGGATTGTTGCAAATCTGCTTCTATCGCAGTCCTCAAAGCAAGGTCGAACACAGAATCTTCAGTCTGGTTATCGACGTCTGCCACAAGGAGTTTATCATGGCTACTGAAGGCCAGACTGGGTCGAGTAAATATCCAAGTTAGGGATACAGCGGCTAATAGCAGAACCGCAGCCACTCCTCCGATTAATAAGCGTTTCCGCGATTTTCGGAAAATCAGCTGTGTGGCGGTCAGACTCTCTCCAGAAAGCAGCTTCGCCTTCAGATCTTGTAATGCTGTGGCCATTTCTTTTGCCGCTGCAAATCTCTTAGCTGGATTCTTTGAGAGAGCTGTGCGCATGATTCTTTCAAGTTCTATTGGTATGCTGGCTGCAAGGCCTCTAACGGGAGCTGGATCCTCGTTCAAGATCGAATAGACAACAGCTTGTTCTTGGGCTCCTCTGAAAGGAAGCTTCCCGCTTGTCATCTCATAAAGCATGACTCCCAAGGACCAAACATCTGTCCTCTCATCGACCTCTTCTCCGCGCGCCTGTTCGGGTGACATGTAATCGATTGTTCCCATGGCTATGCCGAGTTTTGTGATCCGCGTTAAACCAGATAACTTAGCCAAACCGAAGTCAACGATCTTAACCAGGCCTTCTTCAGTGATCATGATGTTGGCGGACTTCACATCGCGGTGAACAATCCCCTCTTCGTGGGCTTTAGTTAATCCCTCGGCTACATGGATGGCTACATCGACGATTTCATCCAGCTCAAGAGGCCCTTTCTTAATCCTCTCTTTCAGACTCTCACCCTTGTAGAATGCCATGGAGATGTACATCTCTCCTTCTTCTGTCTCATTTACTTCGTGGACAGTGCAGATGTTCGGATGGTCTAATGCAGAGGCAGCCTGTGCCTCGTGGATGAAACGTTCTCGCGCTTCTGTATCTCCGGTCAAAGCCGGCGCTAAAAATTTCAGGGCAACAATCCGCTTGAGCTTGGTATCTTCGGCTTTGTAGACAGTCCCCATTCCCCCTTTTCCCAGTTTTTCGATGATCTTATACTTCCCTGAAAAAATGGTTCCCGCTTCCAGTGTCTTCTTGGAGACCATGAAGGTCTGTGTGGCGACAGCCGTCACATCATCAGGAAATTCAAGAGAAGAGGCGCACTTATTGCAGAAACGGCTTTCCTCTGGATTTTCAGACTGACAGGAGGGGCATTTCATTTTTATTACTATTCCTTTCGCCCGTACGGAGAAAGGATATCAATTCACACAAAGAGAGTCAATCCGCAAAATAGAGGGACATCATACTTAATTTAAATTAAAGGAAAATGAAGCATCTCTTCATGCTTAGTGATTTGGTAACATTCTTATTGATTCTATGAAGGATGAAATTGTCATTGCGAGCGAAGCGTGGCAATCTCATACAGTGAAATGAAATAATCAAGGAAATTGAGATAACCTTCTTATGGGATTGCCACGCTTCGCTCGCAATGACAATTGAAAAGTATTACAGAATTAATGAGCAAGCACACATCCTGCTTTTGAATTATGTATGATGTCCCCTTATTTCAATCAAGGATATAGCGGGGGTAGGTTCGCTTGGCGTGTTCGGCCTTTTTGAGGTCGATCTCGATCGTTATGAACGGTTTTTTTTGAGTAGTCAATCCCAGAACATCTCCATCAGGTCCGACGATCCACCCCTGTCCTCCAAGGTTTGCTCCTTTTCCACTGAGGTTGATGCGGTTGGACGAAAGACAGAAGGCACCGGAAACCACGGCTGCGGCCCGTCCGGCCACGAGCCACTTGTCCAGCGTGGATTTCGGAGAAGCACGCGGACAGACAACAATATGAGCACCCAATTTTCCGAAAGCGCGGGAGTGCCCAAAAAACCAGATTTCAGAGCAGATAGCGAATCCGACCAGCGCCTGGCGAACTCTCACAGGAACGAAATCTTTATCTCCCCTGTTATACCAGGACGCCTCCCAGAATCCTTCCTCATTCGGCAGGTAATATTTGGAATGCGATTCTTGGAGTCCGGATTCAAACTCCCAGATAAAGGCCTGGTTCAGTCGCTTGATGGCTGTATTGACAGGGCGAGTCCCGAGGACTGTGGCTGGCCTCAATTCATAAAGTCGGTCCTCCCACTCTTCATGCGCGGATATGGCTTCCTCCCATATGGAGGGATCGAATTCTTTGACCCAGGCAAACCAGGGGTAAAAAGTCATCTCAGGGAGAAGGACCAAGTCGCTTTTCTCCACCTTGACATGGGCCGTTAATTTATCCCAATTCCTGGCGAATGCCTCTGGCTCATTATTGAGTTCACAGACTGTGATTTTCATTGTTGTTATTTATTCATATGAGATTGCCACGCTTCGCTCGCAATGACAATTCTACCAGATTACTGAAAAATTACCTCGTTCTTAATAACAATTCTATCAGATTACTGAAAAATTGGGGACACAATTTCTTCTCATTTATGAAAAATTGGGGACTGTCCCAATATTTGTCCCCAATTTCTTCTCATTTAAGGATCAACAGGGAAAATGAATCGGGAACTATAATATTATCGCCG